>NZ_JADNQV010000009.1:0-81412 GCF_015594635.1 Streptococcus sp. HF-100 | reverse complement strand
AAATGTTTTATGGCTATGAGAATCACTTTAGGTCTTTAGAAGACCTTGAACAAGCTATTGTGAACTACATTGATTATTACAACAACAAACGAATTAAGGTCAAACTAAAAGGACTTAGCCCTGTGCAATACAGAACTAAATCCTTTCAATAATTATTTGTCCAACTTTTGGGGGTCAGTACAAGGTCTTTCTACTTTTTTGCAATGATTTATTGGTTATTTTTCTTAGAAATGACAGCAACAAATACGCTCAGAAAAACAACACCGATACCAGCTAAATATGACATGCTAGTTCCTGTACTTGGTAATAATTCTTTGGTTTTAGCTAATTTTTTGTCACTTGTAGTAGGCGAAATTTCCTTGTTCCTATTCGTTTGAGAAGACTTCCCATTTTTATTAGACGAATCAGAATCTGTCAACCCAGCATGGGAGTTTTCTCCTTTTTGTTCTTTATTATTAGAATTTTCCTTTGTTTTTTTGGTATCTTCATGCTGAACATTAGATGAAGATTGATTTTCTAGTGGTACAAGGGCTTGAATAGCAGTCTGTAATGCCTCACATTCTGCATCAATCTCTGCTTGTGTCGCATCATCTTTTTGTAAAATAGCTTGCGCCTCTTCTACTTGTTCTTTTAAGTTCGCAAGTGAATCCTTTGTATAATGCATAGTTTCTGCTAATTTTTCTTTTACCGAAGAAAGAGCGGTTCCCAACTTTGTCTTATCTACTCCTTCTCTGGTTAAAAGCAAATCGTCAATTGTTCCCCATGAACCTTTATTTGCTTTCACAAATACTCCCAGTGTCACCTCTGTCTCTTTTGTTAGTGTAAAGTTCAATTTCGCTGTCTGCCAATTTGACCAACCAGCTAGTTTGACTTTTTCACTTTGAACATTTACTGCCTCAGCACGAGCAAAAGCATAAATATCTTCAGAGCCATTCGTATCACCACCTTGAATTTGAGCAGAAAATTGATAAGTTCCTGCTGGAAGTGTTATCTTTCTTTCAATGCCAGTTGTGTAATCGTTTGCGCCATTGTAGAAATTCATGGCATACTTGCCTGTTTTAGGCGTGTCTTGTCTACGCTTGATACAATCGTTAAAAGTATAATCTGAAAGATCTTCTTCCTCAAAGCTAGAATTTGATAACAAACTCTCTTGCAGCTCTGCTTCTTCATTCTTATCATATTTTAGATTTGTATTCAACCCAGTATAAACATATTTAAATGTTGCAAGTGATGGCAAAGCTTTTCCTGTAAAATCAAACAATGCTTGATTATCCCATTCAGATCCACCGTAATTTTCCTGATTAACATTTGGATCATACCCAATGGCGGCACTAGAAGCCCAGCCCGAACCGTATTTTTCCCAAATAGGTGTATTTACTTCTTTTCCTTTGGAACTAACCGGTGTCCAAGCTGGTTCCCAATAAAAGATGCCTAATGCACTTGCTTTATTGGCTGCATCAATGACATCTCGTAAGGCATGCGATTGCCCCTGAACAGAGGCGGGATAGCCACCTACCATCATTTGATTTTGTGTTCGGATAACATTTTGTTGACCATCTCCATCTTCTAATGTATAGGCATAAGAAGTCTCTGCTACAAGTGTCTTTTTCCTATACTTTTCGGTCACTGTCTTTAAAACTGAAGTCAGATTATCTAAATTACCATGCCAAAAACTATAATAACTAGTAGCAAATACATCATAATCAATATGGTGATCTGATAAACCTTTTGCGTAATTCAGTATCGTTTCCGTTTTATCTGGGTTTGTAAAATGAAAAGCTATCAGTATACTTGCATCCACTTCTCGCACTGCTTTGGCGCCTGCTGCAAACAACTGATAGCATTCCTCTCCTGCTTCACCTGCTATCCCACTACTCGTTGTTTCATTACCAACTTGAACCATTCCAACATCGACACCAGCTGCTTTTATTTTTTGAAGGCTCGTTTTGGTGTATTGATATAAAGCCTCTGATTTTTCAGACACATTCATATTTGTCCAATCTTTTGGTGGAACTTGACGTCCTGGATCAGCCCAAAAATCTGAATAATGAAAGTCCACTAGTAGCCGCATACCATGTGCTGTAGCTCGTCTTCCAATCTCAATCGCCTTTTCTATATCGCTATTTCCAGCGCCATAACCATGTCCGTTATGATCATAAGGATTATTCCATACTCTGACGCGAATGTAATTCACACCATTTTCTTTCAAAATATCAAAGATATCTTTGACATTCCCATTTTCATCTTTGTACTCTACACCACTTTGTTCTTGAGCAATTACTGTTGAAATATCCGTCCCCATGATAAAATCAGATGATAAATTTTCTACTTTATCAACACGTATTTTAGTATTTTCATTAGCTTTAATAGGAATGACTCCTCCAAGCAAACAAAGACTAGCAGCAAAAACAAGCGACAATCTTAATCCTATTTTCATACAGTTTTCCTATTTCTAATTGGTTTAATATTTTAGTGTTCGCTTTAAAAAACTGATAAAACAAGAAATAGGTTTTATCAGTTTTTAAACGAACATTTTATAAGAAGGCTAGTTATTCAAAATGCGAAAGAACGAATTGCACAGCACCTTTAGGATCACGCGTCAATTTGATATATTCAGCACCTTTTGTCGCAACAAGTTTGATGCCCAATTTATCCGTATCTTTCTTAATATCTTCATAGTAAGAATTGACTTGTGGAGCTAGCACAATCATGTCAAAATCTTTCATAATATCGTAGTGCGAACCATAAGCACCAGCTGTTGAACTGAGGTCTATGCCTAGTTCTGCTGCACCTTCTGTTAGTGCATTTGCTAGCATGGCGCTTGTCCCTGCACCGGCACATAGAACCAAAATATTATGATGCTTTCCATCTGCAACCGCTTGAATTTGATCGTCTATTTCAGCTTCTGCTGCTTCTTCAAGCTCAATCACTTCTGCCTTTTTCGCTTCTTCTTCTACTAATGAATCATCGTACGCTTTGATAAATGGAAGGTAGATGAGAGAATCAACTACAATCAACAACAGCATCAACACAATAGATAAGATTCCTGCACCCGTACCTAAAATCAAGCCAATCGGTGCTGGTGTTGCCCAAGGAAGGACATACATAAAACTGTTCATACCTAACACATCAACAAAGAACTTGAAAGCACAAACATTGATCATTGGAGTGATTAAAAATGGAATAAAGAAATAAGGATTTAAAATAATCGGTGTTGCAAACAACAATGGCTCATTGACTGCAAAGCAAACCGGAACAAAGGAAGCTTTTCCGACAGCTTTTAATTGCTTAGATTTTGCAAAGAGCATGAAGAGGAATGGAACAACCAATGTTGCACCTGTACCACCCATTGTGCCAACGAAGTTTCCAAGCCCAACTGTCAACACGTTTGAAGCATGATGACCTGCTTTTACCAACTGTAAATTTGTTTCCACATTTGCATAAATAATCGCGACAATAGCTGGTTCTACAATTGAAGGACCATGCACACCAACAAACCAGAAGAGCGCCATTGCTCCCCAAATAATTGAAATTCCTAAATAGCCATCAGCTGCGGTAAACAAAGGTTGGAGAAGCGTGATAACAGCTTCTGCAAATGAATGCCCAAAGAAATAACGTATGATTGTATCAATCAGAACAGCAGCAAATACTGCAAATGAAAATGGAAAGACATCACGGAAAGTTTGAGAAATTGTTCCAGGAACTTCTTTTGGCATCTTAATAGTAATGTCTTTCAATACACAGAATTTATAAACATTTACCGTGATAAAAGCTGCTACAAAAGCCGCTAAAATCCCTTTTGTTCCCATGTAGCCATTGGCTAAACCGTTTTCAATTTGATCCACACTTAAAAGGAGGAAGCTCACAATGGAAGCCAACATAACAGAAACCGAATTGATAGTCTTGTTGGTCGGCATATTGCGGTTCATTGATTCTGACAAACAACGAGCGGTCGTAGCGGACACGAGAATAGCTACTACACCCATAGAATAGCCATATACTTTCCAAAGCCAGGTGGAAACATCATTTGGCAACTTAAATCCAAAAATTTCTGGAATTGCTGCTAGCAAGATAAAAATACTTGAAAATAAAATTGCAGGCATGGCGGCTAAAAAGCCGTCACGAATAGCACCCAGATAAATATTTCGTGATATTTTTTCAAAGAAAGGTTTTCCTTTCTCGATTTGTTTGATAATTCCGTTCATGGAATTAGTCCTCCTTGTATTGATTTTTATATAATTCAATAAAATCTACGATCAATTCTTTTAACAATAATGTCGTCATCAAATGATCTTGACCGTGAATAAAGATAAATCCTAAATCTAAATCTTCCCCAGCTGCCTCTTGTGCTAAAATCTGCGTTTGTGAATTGTGGGCTAAATTTAAATTTTCATCTGCTTCTTTTAGAGCAGCATCTACATTTGTAAAATCCCCTTGACGAACCTCTTTCAGCAAATTCAGTAAACAACTACGTGCATCCCCCGAATAAGCTACGATTTCAAATCCCAACATTTGTAATTCGTTTTTATTCATCTTATCTCCCTTCTTAAATCACAATCTTTGTTTCACTAACATGCTTGTACCAATAAGCGGATTCCTTAGGGTAACGCTTTTGAGTTTCAAAATCAACGTAAAACAAGCCATAGCGTTTATTGTAGCCATTTGACCACGAGAAAACATCCATCAAAGACCAAAGGAAATACCCTTTTACCACAACACCGGCATCAATAGCTTTGCTTAAAGATTGCAAATACACTTTCAAATAATCAATCCGCGGCTTATCCATGACGATACCATTGTCAAACTCGTCTTTATAGCCCATTCCATTTTCAGTAATATAAATCTTTTGATAATGTGGATAGTCTTTCTTAATTCTCAATAAAAGGTCATACAAACCTTCTGGGTAAATAATCCAATCCCAGTCTGTTCGTTCAATCCCTTCCTTGTAAATCCGTTCTCCAATGCCTTTCACTTTATAAACCGAAGTGCCTTTATCACCCGTCCCATTATGATGAATAGTTGATTCACCCTGATAAGCCTTAACAAAATGACATTGATAATGGTTGATTCCAAGATAATCATTTCGATGACTAGCTTTTTTCATTTCTTCAAAGTCGCTTTCAAGGAATTCATAACTAGCATTGTTAGCAACGCAAATTTCATTAAGAGCTTCCATTGTTTCATTTGAATAATAACCTAGATAAGTAGCGTCTAGCAAGAAACGAATAGAAAGCGCATCATCCAGAAAAGCTGCATACTTATCTTCTTCGCTATCTGTTGCTGGATATTTTGTTTCCAAAGAATGCACCACTCCAATTTCACCAAGGTACCCCTTCTCCTTGAAAAGATTTACTACACGCGCATGCGCGTACATCATATTGTGCAGGCATTGAATCACCTTACTCAAATCGTACTGAATCCCCGGAGGAAAGACACCGAGCAAGTATTGATTGGTCGCTACAGGATAAATTTCGTTAAAAGTGCTCCAATGATGAACCTCTGGAAATTCTTGAAAACAAAATTCAGCATATTCCACAAACGCTTCAATCGTATCACGATTGAGAAAATCACCTTGATCAAACAAAACTTTCGGAGTATCAAAGTGATGCAGTGTAACAAATGGCAGGATGTGGTGTTTCGCACATTCAGCAAACACACGGTGATAAAAATCTACTCCTTCTTGGTTGACCTTGCCACGTCCCTCCGGAAAAATACGACTCCAAGCAATAGACAAGCGCAAACCATTGACACCAAACTTCTCACACAGCTCAATATCTTTTGGGTATTGATGATAGAAATCACTAGCCGGATCTGCTAAAAATCGTCCTTGTTTTTCTAAAAATTCATCCCAAGCGACCGGACCTTTTCCACCTTCTTTTGTAGCTCCTTCTACTTGATAGGCAGCAGTCGCACCGCCAAAAATAAAATCTTCTGGTAATTGAAACATGTCTTCTCCCTTACAATAATCTTTGAATATGAATCACCAAATATACCTTTTCATTTGGATGAAGTCCTCCACCCAAATGCTGACGAATGACTTCATAAATATCTTCGCCAATTTGATAGGCTTCTGGATAATCCTTTTTGATATGTTCTTCCAAACTCTTCATTGAGACTTTTGAATCACTGTCATCTTGATCCAAACGCTCAATAAAGTACGTCAAATGAATCATTAAACGATCATAAAAATTACTATTCTTTTTCGTCCGCTTAATACCATGTTTTAAGAGTTCCTCTTGCACCAAAGCAATCATTTGTCGGGTCAGTGTTTGTTCATCTTTACTAATCACGACATCTGCGCCTTTCGCGTTGATAAACTGTAAGGCCAACCGCCCAATCTCATCTTTTGGAAAATCCACATCCAATTTTTCTTTTAAAATCACCAAAGCGTGCTCAGCAATTTTGTACTCCGTTGGATATTGCTCCGACATATCCGGTAAGTGATTACTTTTATAAGTATTTCTTTGCAGCGCTTGATAACTACAATAAATATGATCTGTCAAAGTTACATAGATGTACTCTTGAACTGGAAATTGGAACTGTTGAATACCATAATCAATAATTTCATAACTAGTCGTGATAAAGTCCAAGGGAACATCTTTTAACAAAGCAGAAAAGTTTTCGCGCGATTCTTCACTTTTTAGTTGAAAGACTTTTTCTACTCGTTCTTCTGCCAGCAAATCCCCTTTTTTCTTTTTAAAAATGATACCGAGCCCCATGACAACAGCCTGTTCACCACTTTCATTTTTGACCACCGCAACATTATTATTTAGTGGCTGGACAATTCGAAACATTTGTGTCCTCCTTCCTAACAATATTTTTGTAAAACATAAAAAAACCATAAACAAACCAAGATTTTTTACTTGGGTCATTTATGGTCTCGCCTAATTTCTTAGTTACAATCCATGTTTTATTTAACTTTATGAATAGAGTTTAACACATTTTCAAACTTTTGTAAACCCTTTCTTACTTTATTTTTTAAAAATTTATACAAAATGGATAATTTGTATAAATTTAAAATCTTTCATTCTACACTTAAAAAAATAACTTACTTCTGCGCAATACCATTTGGGATAATGACTTCTCGAAGAAGTTGTTCTTCTTCCTTGATACGATTGTATAAAACAAAAGCATAGAAAGGAAACAGAATGCAAAATGAAAGAAGTGCATGGCAAAGAAGTGCTAAACCAATCAACTCTGGAACGATGTTCAAGAAATAATTGGGATGTTTCACATAGCGGAAAAGCCAATGGTCGACAAACTTATGATTGTTTACAAGCATCAATTTCACTGTCCAAATGTCCCCTAATAATTGCGTCACAACATAGAGCATAAACATTGAAAATAGCAACAGTCCAAATCCTATAGCACTAAGTGCGTCAAACTGAACCTGACGTATCGTAGCTTCAGCAAAGCAAGAAAGGTAAAATAAAATGTGAAGAATAGTGATATACTTGGTATTTTGCACGCCATATTCGCGCCCACCATTTGCCAATATCGCTTTCTCATTCTTCATCGATATTTTTAGAAATACCAACCGAAATACAAATACCGCTAAAACAATAAGTCCTGATAAAGTCATACGACCTCCTTATAATAAAATAATCTATTTTATTATATAAAGAGGGGATTTCCTAAGTCAATACATTCAAAAAATATCATATAAACTGTAGAAAGAATTTACAAAGTTGTTAGTTCGATTTCGTCTACAATTCGTTTTACATCGGCTGGATCTACTTTTGGAGTCCATTGCAGGCAGTTAGCTGTTGCATAAGCACAGGCACGAATGACAGCTTCTCTATCAACTCTCCCCTTACTTTCTAAAGCATGGCAGAGACTTCCAAGGAAAAAGTCCCCTGACGCAATAGGATTTTTAACATGAATTGTTGGAAACGTCAGTTGGAAAACATCATCTTTCAGGCGTGCTACGACTCCTTTTCCTCCCATTGTCACAATAAAATAGGGAATTTTAGTATATTCTTTGAGAAGTTTTGCTGCTTCTTCTGCAGTTTCAACTGGACATCCTGTTAATTCTGCCAATTCTTCATCGTTAATTTTTACAATGTCAGGTCGTGCTGTGAAAGCTGATTTTAGTGCGGCACCGCTTGTGTCTACTACTAAATTCACATCTTCTGGCAAAAGACGACCAATTTGTGCAATATAATTATCTGGCATCCCTTTCATCAAAGAGCCAGAAAAAACAACACTATCGCCAGATTGAACGCGCTTTATAAGATTTGTAGTGAATTGTTCTAATAAATCCTTATTCAGCTCAAATCCAGCTTCATACACAAGATAGGTCTTTCCTAATTCTGTATCAATCATAATTGTACAAATACGCGTATTTTTATCAACCTCTGTCACAACGAGCGGAATACCATCTTCTTCATTTAATTGTTGAATATATTCGCCCATTTTGCCACCTAACATTGTATGAATGCAAAAATTTCCTTGCTCTTCGCCCTTCTCGCAATTCAAGACATAAGCCACATTAAAACTCTTTCCGCCAGCATTTTCATGCACTTGCCTTGGTCGGTTGACCACATCTTCTTTAAAATGACTAAGTAAAACTGTCCGATCCAAAGCTGGATTTGGACAAACTAAATGGATCATGTTTCTTCCTTTCTTTTTTTCAATCAAAAGCCAGACTATTTCAAAAGGAATAGTCCAGCTTATTGTTATCTTATTATTCTATTTTGCATTTGCAGCGTATTCTTCATTTCGTTTAATCATTTGTTTTCTATACCAAGCAAAGATACCAATATAGAACACTAGAAAGACAATAACACCAAAGATAGCTTTGATATCGCCTGTTGTAGCATTTCCGATTGTCCAACCAAGTAATTTTTCAATTGGACCTTCAAGAGTAGAGTGGGTAATCAATTGTGTGCTAGCTACCCCTTTAGGAAATGCATCTACGCCTTTTGCTAAGTCCGTAACAAATGGCGCAATAAGTGTTCCAGATAGAAGGAAGAGCGGAAGCAACAAAGTTCCAAATACAATCATTCGGATAAGCTTACCACGTGTAACAACCAGAAGTGCTGGAGTAACACCCATTGCAATAATCCCAGCAAGTGGCAAAATACCATTTCCGACTTTAGAAAGAAGAACTGCTTCTACCAACATAATTGGTGCTAAAACATTGGCACATGCCCAGATTTCTGCACGACCTGCGATAAATGGCCAGTCAAGTCCAATATTAAATTTACGTCCTTGAAGACGTTTTGTTGCAACATTTGTAATTCCTTGTGAAAGAGGTTCTACTGCTGCGATGAACCAAGAACCAATAAGTGAGAACAATTCCAAGCAGACACCAGCTGTCAAACCAAGAGATAACCAACCTTTGATAACAAGTGACCATTTTGCTGCTTCGGCAACGCCAGATACTGGATGCGGCGTTCCCATAATCCCAATTACAATCCCAAGGATAAATCCAATGAAGAATTTAGAGCCCCAGAAACCAATTTTCTTATTCAATTTTGCAGCGTCAAAGTCATATTTATCCAACCAAGGAAAGAATTTATCAAAAATCTTATCCAAAACCATGATAACTGGATTCATCATGTAGTTCATGTGAGTAGAGGTCATTGGTGATGAGCTAGGCGCATTAAGCAAGTCATCAAATGTTGGTTTCATTAAGTCAGAGTTAATAATTTTCATTACTCCGACAAGTACGACTGCAAGCGTTGCTACAAAGAGCGACACTCCTTGGCTAACACCATTATTATCCGCATACCATTTAATCAATAGACCTGTAATTGATAAATGCCAAATATCAAAAATATCAACATCTAAGGTATCCGTTTTTTTCGTAATTAACATCACAACATTGACGATGAGCATAATGAGTAAGAAGTAAAGCGTCCAAGCAGAACCCCATGTAATCGTCGCCAATGGTGCCCAACCAACGTCTGTAATATTGAGTTGAATTCCTGTATTTTAAACGAATTTCGCAAGTGAAGCCGAGAAAGCACCATTTAACATACCGATAATGGCACCAATACCCGTAAGAGCTATGGCAAGTTTAATACCACCTTCCAAGGCTTTGGAAAACTTCACTCCAAAGCATAAAGCAAGCACCGTCAAGACTATCAACATGATAATTGGTGCACCCATATCCAAAATGGGTTTAAAGAAGCGATTCGCTAAGTCAATAATGACATTCATAAAAAATCCTCCCGATTTTATTTTTTGAATGATAGTGAATGAAAAGTGAAATAACTATTTCAGTAGATAAAAATTGTTTTTATCTAGCGTTTCAATTTTTCATTTTTTTGTTTTTTTCTAATGAATTGCTTTAACTAAGTCCATGTTCCTTAATAGCTGCTTCAATATTGTCATATACTGGTGTACTCATGGCTGGAATACGGAATAAAATTGGTCCTGCTTCAATAACAGGAATTCCCGGTTCAAATCCCAAATCTGTGGCTGCTATTGGTGTGAAAATATCATAACCTTTTATCAAGTCTTCATTCACATCTTTGACCATTACCGCATCGCATTGGACATCATAGCCGCGATTTGAAAGTTCTTCTTCAAGAGCATTTTTGATTTGGTGGCTTGAGTTTACTCCTGCTCCACAAGCTGCTAAAATTTTAATCATTGTAACATCCTCCATTTTTATTTTTAATGATTTATTGTTCCCGATATATAATGAAATAGTTTATCTGCCTCATCCAGCTCGGATAAGGACTCTAGGTTGCCGTCAGCAGTAAAGAAATCCATCAATTGAGCCAAGATATTCGTTTGACTGGCATTAGAATTATTGATAATGAAGAACAAAAGCGATACTTGTACTTCATTTGACGGAACAATCATATTATGAAAAGTCACCGGCTGATCTAAGCGGACTACAACCACCTTTTCTGCTAAATTATGGACAATATCCGTATGCGGAATTGCTACATTCGGCAAATCTTTCCCTAAAAATTCCATGTCCAGCCCCGTAGGAAAGGACTTCTCTCGCTCAATCAAGGCGTCTTTATAAGAAGACGTTACAATGTGTCTCTCCTCAAGGAGATTCGCAACCTGATTGAAAAGCTCTTCTTGACTGTCAGCATGCAGACAAAAGACTAAATCTTTATCGAACAACTGATAAAGTTCCATCATAGCCTCCTTCTATTTTGTTCTATTTTGTTTATAAGCAAAGTATATCATTATATGCAAACGATGTCAATAGTTTGTTTTGTTTTTTTATGTTATTTTTTGTTTGACAATATTTGCGCGAGATGTTATGATGTTGTTGTGAAATAAAAAAAGGAGGTATAACAATGAAAGTTATACTAGGTACAGACCGTGATGGTTTTGAGTTAAAAAATAAAGTAAAAACTCATTTACTCCAACTTGGTTATGACATTAAAGATCTCAACGAACAAGAAGGTGCTGCTGATTTTGTCGACTCGGCAGACGCTCTTATTGAAGAATTGCGAAAAGATGATACTGCCCGTGGTATTTTGTTTGATCGCTTTGCAGTTGGTTCTTATATGGTTGCGAATAAACACCGTGGCATCATTTGTGCTGCTGTTTCAGATGAGCATTCTGCCATGATGACCATTCGCCACAATTCTACACGCATTATAACTCTCGGTGCAGCTATTCTCGGTGAAGAATTGGCAAACGCCTGTGCAGAAGCTTATTTAAAAGCTGACTATGATGCTGGACGCCACCAAGTTCGCATTGATATGCTTAATAAATTATGTTAAAGGGTAGGAGGAAAAATTATGAAAATCGCTCTTGGCTGTGACCATATCGTAACAGATACAAAAATGAAAATTTCTGAACATTTAAAAGACCTCGGTCATGAAGTCATTGATGTCGGAACCTATGACTTTCACCGGACTCATTACCCAATCTTTGGTCGTCTGATTGCAGAAAATGTTGTTTCAGGAAAAGCTGATCTTGGAATTGCCCTTTGCGGTACAGGAGTCGGTATTTCTGCTTCTGCTGACAAAGTTCCCGGTACTCGTGTAGCTCTTGTTGGTGACGTTCTAACCGCACGCTATGCAAAGAAAGAACTCAATGCAAATATCATCGCTTTTGGTGGACGTATTCTTGGTCAAAATCTTATTCACAATATCGTTGATGTCTTTCTTGAAACAGAGTACGAACCAACAGAAGCCAACAAACAATTGATTGAAAAAATCGATAATAGCATTGAAGTTAGCCCTGAAATCGCTAAAAATGACCATATTTTCGATGAAGAAAATGCTAAATGGGCTCGCGGTGAATACCACGACTAAAACTCAATACTCAGAAAATCAGGCTCAGTCTAATATGGACGAGGCCTGTTTTTTAATATGATGTGTCAATACCGCACGCACTAAAGATACAAAATCACCTGCTCCTCTATGAACAGGTGATTAAAATATTAACTATAAAACATTTGTATATGATTTATACTTTTCCTTGACCTTTGGTGAGATATGATCATCTGTGATTACTGCATCCAAATCATCCAACTGATAGAAACAATAGAAAGAATAGCTGTCAAATTTGCTATTATCCGCCACAATGTACTTTTCAATCGCATTGTTCAAGATAATGGCATTGCCATTTCCTTCTTCTTCATTGGCAGTCGTGACATTATGACCGTCAATTCCATTGACACCAATAAATGCTTTAGAAACTTTGATTTCTTTCAATAATTTATTAGCAAATTGTCCGACAAACGTTTGTGTCTTCACCCGATAACGACCGCCAATCAGGATAATATCACAATTGGGATTATCTTTTAATTTTTCAAAAATAGGAAGCGAATTTGTCACAATACTCACACTTTTATCAGCCAAATAATCTCCGATAAAATCCGTCGTTGTTCCCGAACCGATAAAAACTGTATCACCAGAAAAAATCAAATTGGCACATTTTTGAGCAATTGTTCGTTTTTCTTCAATATTTAACATCGTTTTTTCAGTATGGGAGGCTTCATTCAAGCCATTTTTTACTTTTTTGTGAGCTCCTCCATGAACACGAGTCAACAAGCCTTGCTTTTCCAAATCAATCAAATCACGACGTATCGTCATATCTGTTACATCTAGTAACTCTTTTAATTTCTTGACAGAAACCACTCCTTGCTGATCCAATTCTTGGAGAATCACTCTATGCCGTCCTTCTTTCATTTTATCTCCTTTCTAGTTTTATATAATTTTATTCCTCAAATATATTATACAACAATTTATTCATTTTGAAAAATTAAAAACAATATTTTTTTGATTTTTGTAAAATATTGTTTGACTTTGTTTTATTTGTGTTCTATAATTAAACTATACAAAACAAAAGGAGTCTAAAGATGACAACAAAACAAGAAAAATTAAAACGTTTATGTGATAAAAACGGAATTATCGGCGCTTTAGCTATTGATCAACGAGGAGCTTTGCGTCGCATGCTTGGTGAAGATACTCCAGTTGAGCAATTGGAAACCTTTAAAGTGCTAGTTTCGAAATACTTAACAAAATACGCTTCTTCTATCCTTCTTGATCCAGAGTTAGGTTGGAAAGCGGCGGAAGCTCGTGATAAAAACGCTGGATTATTAGTTGCCTATGAAAAAACAGGTTATGACAAAACTGTTCCCGGTCGCTATCCTGACCTCGTTGAAAATATCTCCGTCCAACGTCTCAAAGCAAACGGTGCTGATGCTGTGAAAGTCTTACTCTATATAGATGTTGACGAAGATAGAACAGTCAATGACGTCAAAGAAGCCTTTATCGAACGGATTGCTTCTGAATGTAAAGCAGAAGACATGCCATTTTTCCTTGAGTTGGTTTCTTATGATGCCAAGGTGACAGATGAAAAGGAATATGCCAAACTCAAACCTCGCAAAGTCATTGAAGCAATGAAGCTTTACTCACAAGAACGATTTGGCGTAGATGTTCTCAAAGTTGAAGTTCCAGTCAATATGAAATATGTTGAAGGATTCGCAGAAAATGAAGTTCTTTACACCAAAGAAGAAGCTGCTGCCTTCTACAAAGAACAAAGTAATGCAACTTCTCTTCCATTTATTTTCTTATCTGCTGGAGTATCCGCACAGCTGTTTCAAGATACACTTCACTTTGCTAAGGAATCTGGCTCAACTTTCAACGGTGTCCTTTGTGGCCGTGCAACTTGGGCTGGTGCTACCAAAGCCTATCAAGAAGGTGGCGAAGCTGCTACAATTAAATGGCTTGAAACAATAGGTAAACAAAATATTGTTGAATTAGATGCAGTTCTCCAAGAGACTGCTACGCCTATTGTATTTAAATAACTTTGTATCTCCTTATAAAAACATAAAAAGACGAATTGCTATTCGCCTTTTTATTATTGTATAATTACTTATCACCTTTATTACGGATGACAAAACCTGTTTTCTTCTCACTTGAAGTATTGCGAGGTTTTTTGTGGTCTTTGCGATAACGCTTTTCTTTGTCAAAGCGATCGTGGCGACCACTCTTTTTGTAATTGTCACGCCCATTAGTACGGTCACGACGATCATTACTACGACGCCCATTTTTGCTGTTACGATTGCCTTTATTAGCTCCCGAAACATACTTAAATGGTAATGGCTTTTCACGCGCGATTTCTACTTCTGGTAGAGTGTCTGGATCTTGTACGGTTAAGGTCAATATATATAAAGCCAATTCTTCCGGTGTAAATTCAGTTGCCAACTTGCGAGCGTCTTTGCCAAACTTTTCAAATTGGTTGCGAATGTTTTCATCCGCAAAATCTCGCTCAATCTTTTTAAGTGCAACTTTTTTCTTAGCTTGAAAGGCTTCTTCTGCAGTGGCTGGTTTCATGCCTTTCATACGTTTTTTGGTCAAACTTTCAATGATTTGAAGATAACCCATTTCATTTGGTGCAACAAATGTAATGGACTGACCAGATTTTCCAGCACGACCTGTCCGCCCAATACGGTGTACATAACTTTCTGGGTCTTGTGGAATGTCATAATTGTAAACATGTGTAACACCAGAAATATCCAAACCACGCGCAGCAACGTCTGTCGCAACAAGAACATCTAAATTTCCGTTTTTAAAGTCGCGAAGAACACGGAGACGTTTTCCTTGGTCTAAATCACCATGAATCCCCTCTGCGCGGAAACCACGGATTTTAAGCCCACGAGTCAATTCATCAACTCGGCGTTTGGTACGCCCAAAAACGATAGAAAGTTCTGGTTGTTCCACATCCATTAGACGTGTCATGGTATCAAATTTTTCATTTTCTTTTACACGGATATAATATTGATCCACCAGTTCTGTTGTCAATTCTTTTGCTGCAATTTTGACATGTGTTGGCTCTTTCATAAACTTCATGCCAATCCGCTTGATAGCATCTGGCATAGTAGCTGAAAAGAGAAGAGTCTGACGCTCTTCCGGCACGCGTGAGATGATTGCTTCAATGTCTTCTAAGAAACCCATATTGAGCATTTCATCCGCTTCGTCTAAAATAAGCGTTTCTACATGATTGAGTTTCAGTGCTTTGCGCTTAATGAGGTCTAATAAACGTCCTGGAGTTCCAACGACAATGTGCGCGCCTGAACGGAGAGCCTTGATTTGCTTTTCAATGCTAGATCCACCATAAACAGAGCGAACTTTCACTCCTTTACTTCGACCAAAGCGGAAGAGTTCCTCTTGACTTTGGACAGCTAATTCACGAGTTGGTGCAATGACTAAAGCCTGAACAATAGGATTTTCTGTGTTAATTTTTTCAAGAGTCGGAAAACCAAAAGCGGCTGTCTTTCCTGTACCAGTCTGAGCTTGTCCAATCACATCTTTTCCTGCCATAGCAAGCGGGATTGTTTGTTCTTGGATTGGGCTGGCTTCCACAAAGCCTGCTTTGTCAATTTCTGCTAGTAATTCAGCAGACAAATGTAATTCATTAAATTTCAATTTTTTCTTCTTTCTAAAAAGGCAGTGCGAAGCTACCTTATAAAACATAGTTATTTGCAACCTATCTAGTATAACACAAAGAATGATAAAAAGATAGGTTTTATTTTTTACTTCCACGCCGTACGCATGAAGAAAATGCATGTAACCCTTTTTTCCAGAATACATGCAATTTTCAAAAAAATTTTCAAACAGATTTACCAATTAAAACTAAATACATTCATTTTGAATGAATTATAGCATAAATTATACTTAAAAAGTGATATTTATCGTGAAAACACGCTAATTGAAAACGATAATTTCTTCATGCACTTGGCGTGTTTTACTTTTTATTGGCTAGCCATTTTAAAGCTTTGGTCAATACAACCCACAGAACGAGACTAATAACAACAATATAAATCCAAGCATTTTTATCATTAGACAATGGAAGTGGCACATTCATGCCAAAGAATCCCGTAATAACTGCAAGGACTGCTAAAAGGACTGAAATGATTGTTAAAACGGTCAAATTATCATTCAGATTGTTGTTCAAAATATTGTTGTAAGAACCTGACAATTGACTGAGAACTTGAGAAATCAAGTCTGTCATTGCTACTAATTGGCGAGCTTCAATCATGACATCGTCAAACTGCTCTTTTTCAATCTCATCTAAATGGCGATAAATTGCATGTCCTTTAATGTGCTCTAACAGCATGCGATTTTGCTTTGCAGCTGCTACCAAATAGACTATGGAAGTTTCTAAGTCTGCTAAAGCAAAGAGATTTTTCTTGGTGGTCGTTTTGTGCAATAACTGATTGATATGATCCTTTGTCTCATCCATTTTTTCAATAATGGGATAATAAGAATTGCACACCAATTCTAAACTAGCAAATAGAAATTTGTACACCGTCACAGGTTCATGATGTTCAATATAGTTTTTCATCATGTCTACAACATAAGTATTTGCTCGATTGCTGACTGTTAAGAGTTTATCTTTCTGTACAATAAAGGTCATAGGAATAGTTTCATAATAGTCCTTATCCCTTTTTAAGTTTAATACGTTGAAAATAAAAACGACTGTTCCTGTTTCACGATTGTAATCCATGTGCGCTCGTTCATTTTTATCTAACGCGTACTCAATCGTTTCTTCATCAATATTGTATTCCTTATAAGAATCTGGATGTTGACTTAAAATATCTGCATCTAAGTTTATCCAAGACATTCCATTTTTCAACTCTTTTTCAATAAACACCCTTTTCTCCTTTCTTGACTTTAAATAATCTAAAGGATTGAGAAAAACGCTCAATCCTTCATCAATCGTTATTGCACTTCTTTATCTAATGCTTGATATGCTAACAAACGAACTCACTTAACCCAGTTCTGTTTCAAAAATCATTACGATAAAACTCCAACAATAGCATAGTTTTTAAATGAATTACTCTGCTAATATGCAGTGGTAAGTCTCACATTTTTTTAATTGAGTTTGAACTAAATCCTATGAAGATAGATAAAGCTTCCTATTTTTCCTAGCGTTACGACACAGAGTCAGACGAATCGATTTTATTCGTCTGACGAAGTTAGTAAGGCAGTTAGCTAGTCCCCCTACAGTGGCTAGCGTCCAACAATTAGGAACCTTCAGTTCCAATTGTTGGTACTGAGCTACGACACGAAGTCGAACAATTCGATTTTACTTATTCGACACAGTTAGTAAGCCGTTTAGGTAGACCGCACATAGTGGCTGCCGTCCAATGACAGTAACTTCAGTTACTAGTCATTGGCAACGTCTTACATTTTCTCTAACTGAGTTCGAGCTAAATCCTCCTAGAAGCAATCGCTTCTTCGTCAGATTTTCTAATTTTCTGTCGGATTTTTAACGCTCTCACATCTTCTCTTCCAACTTGACATCTGGATATTTATCGGCAAACCAGCGCAAGGCAAAGTCATTTTCAAAGAGAAAGACAGGCTGGTCAAAGCGGTCCTTGGCTAAAATATTGCGGCTGGAGGACATACGCTCGTCCAGATCATCTGGTGAAATCCAGCGGACAGTCTTTTTGCCCATGGGTGTCATGACTACTTCGGCATTGTATTCATTTTCCATGCGGTGCTTGAAGACTTCAAACTGAAGCTGACCGACAGCTCCCAACATGTACTCACCAGTCTGGTAGTTGGTGTAGAGCTGGATAGCTCCTTCTTGGACCAGCTGCTCAATTCCTTTGTGGAAGGATTTTTGCTTCATGACATTTTTAGCTGCAACCTTCATGAAAATTTCTGGGGTAAAGGTTGGCAGGGGTTCAAACTCAAACTTATTTTTACCAACTGTCAAAGTATCACCAACTTGATAAGTCCCTGTATCGTAAACCCCAATGATATCACCGGCCACCGCATTTTCTACATTTTCACGTGATTCTGCCATAAACTGGGTGACATTTGAGAGTTTGACAGCTTTTTTGATACGGGTCAGATTTACACTCATACCGCGCTCAAATTCGCCCGATACGATGCGGACAAAAGCAATGCGATCACGGTGTCTTGGATCCATATTGGCTTGGATTTTAAAGACAAATCCTGAAAAATCCTTATCCAGCGGGCTGATTTCCTGATTATCTGTGGTTTTGTGTCCATGAGGCTCTGGTGCAAACTCCAAGAAAGTGTCAAGAAAAGTCTGCACTCCAAAGTTAGTTAGGGCTGAACCAAAGAAGACAGGGGTTAATTCCCCATTAAAAATAGCTTCCTGTGAAAATTCATTTCCCGCTTCTTGTAGGAGTTCAATATCCTCCAAAACCTGAGCATAAAAGGGATTGTTGCCAAATATTTTTTCTCCCTCTTCGATGCTGGCAAAGCGTTCATCACCTTTATAGAGCTCCAGCCGCTGATTGTGCAAATCATAGAGACCTTCAAAGGATTTCCCCATCCCAATCGGCCAATTCATCGGATAGCTGGCAATACCAAGTACTTCTTCTAATTCTTCCAGCAAATCAAGGGGTTCACGTCCGTCGCGGTCCAGTTTATTGATAAACGTAAAGACTGGGATATTGCGGTGTTTGACAACCTCAAAGAGCTTTTTAGTCTGGGCTTCAATCCCTTTTGCAGAGTCCACCACCATGACTGCTGCATCCACAGCCATGAGGGTACGGTAGGTATCTTCTGAAAAATCTTCGTGCCCTGGTGTATCAAGAATATTGACCCGTTTTCCAGCATAGTCAAACTGCATGACAGAAGAGGTCACTGAAATCCCCCGCTGTTTCTCAATATCCATCCAGTCAGATTTGGCAAAGTTTCCGGTCTTCTTACCCTTGACCGTACCTGCTTCACGAATCTCGCCTCCAAAGTAGAGCAACTGCTCTGTAATCGTGGTCTTCCCTGCATCCGGGTGAGAGATAATCGCAAAAGTTCGGCGTTTTTTTATTTCATCTTGAATCGTCATTATATCCTCTTTTTCTTTTTTATACTTTTTCTTTCGATTTCTGTGAAAACTCTTATTACATTGGACTGCTCCTAACTTGTTTCAACCTACCTATTATAGCGGATTCAAAGGATTTTTTCAATTGCTTAGAACATATAAAAATCGCTCTGTTCGAGCGATTTTCTGTTTCTTGATACAAGAGACTACATTCTAGAATCTCACAATCACACTAGCAAAGAGAAAAATTACCAATATCATGATTAAAACCAGTAAATAAATAATCCGTTGTTTTCTCATTTGAAGTTCTTCTTTTTCTTCTTCCGTCATGGAAAAAACAGCCTTGTTTCGGTTTAATAAGTATAAAATCAAGCCTTCTCCCCGTTGACTGCCAGCTGCCAAAACTCCCCAGAACTTAGGATGTTTCATCCCGCGAACCGCAGCATCTAATTCAACTAGTTTAAACAATTGATACACAAACAGCCCATTTGTTACGACGAGTAAGCCAATCAAGGTCAATAGATACCAAGTCATGATAGAACCTCCTATATTTTACGAATAATTTGTACTAATATATAACCTGTGGTGCCAACCACCAGAGCTACTGCCAACAAGGTCAGCAGATAACTCTTGGAGATTGGAATGATAAAAATAAAGAAAAGGAATAAAAGACAAATATTACATATAAAAGCCAGTAAAATCTTTTGGTTGCTCTTTACAACGTTCGTCGAATCTTCTAAGTGCTGAATCATGCGCTCATCTCCTTTCAGCAATTCATCCAAGCTAACCTGGTATAAATCACTTAACTGCAAAACATATAAAATATCCGGATAAAATTTTTCTGTTTCCCAATTTGAAATGGTTTGTCTAGATACATTTAATTTTTCTGCGACATTTTCCTGTGTCAAGCCACTCATCTGACGTGCTTCTTTTAACTTTCTTCCAATTTCCATTACCTCACTCCTATCTTTCTACTTTTATTTTACTATTTTCGTTTATAAAATCTAGCAAAATTTTTTTACATTGAGAAAAAACAATAAAAAATCCTGCCAAATAAATTTGACAGAGGATGTAATGCTTAAAGCTTTAAACTAATTTTGATTGCTTTTTCCATCGCCTTTTAAAATATTCATCAAAAAGGAGCAAAGCGGTGGCCAGAACCAGTGAGACAAGTACGTAATTCACCCAGATCCGGTCTCCTTTTATAAGCGGGGGATGAGTCATCAATCCATAATTTCCACCAGTGACGGCATTGACACCAACTAAAAACAAATCCAAGGCAAAAGTGTAGCCTACAATCACATACTTCTTCAAAATCTGCTTGTCATAGTGGTTGATAAGATAAACCAGCGAATTAATCAAGAGGCAGTAATGCCCCAGAAGAAATGAAAAACTAGTGATATGCGGAAAATCATAGGGGTCAAAAACTGGATAACCAATGGCAAAAATCGCCCCGCTGACACCTAAAAGAGCAAAATACTGTTTGCTTCGGCATTTATCTGGTAGCAGCAACATGGCAAACATGGCTAAGCGGCAATGATAAAAAGGCAGATTATTTGCAAATGAAATATGGAAACCAAAATACCAAGAATAAAGTATAACTAATTGAAAAGCTTGTAAATATTTAAAAGTTTTCTGATACAGTGGGTTTTGCGCATAGTGAACTGAAGTGTAAATGAGGAACAAGAGAGTTCCTATCATCGTCACATAGCCCATAGCAGAAATGGGAGGTGGTGCTGTCTTTTGAGTCGTTAAAAAATCATTCAGCATAGCTTAATTTTCCTGTCTTACTGTTTCTTCTTGTTCTTGTCTGATTTGTTTAAAAATCAGAGAGACCACGAAAATTGCTAAAATCAAGGTCAATGAAACAAAAATATAGTTAGCAATCATTCCATGACTTCCAACTAAAGGTGGTACTTTCAAAAAACCATAATTTCCACCGCTCACCAGATTTATAAATATCAATAAAAGATTCATACTAAAGCTAATCTCTACAATTCGCCGTAAATTCAATAACTCGCTATCATAATGATTCAGCAAATAGGTGAGAGAATTTCCCAAAAGAGCATAGTGACCAATCAAATAGGAGACTAAAGTGATGTGAGGAAAAGCAAATGGATCAAATAAAGGATAGACCAATGCACAAATAGGTCCAAATACTCCTAAAAGCGCAAAATACTGTTTATAGGTTGAAGAATCAGGCAGTAGCAAAACAGCAAACATCGCCAATCTGCAATGATAAAAAGGAAGTGATTCAGAAATTGGTGACAAGGTCACAATATACCAGCCATAAAGCACTAAAATTTGTAAACCTTGTACAGCTTTCAAAAAGTTCTGATAGCGCCTGTTTTTATGATATTTTACAGCACTATACATGACATAAATGATTCCTAAAAACATCATTCCATACCAAAATGGAGTTAATTGAGGGGCCTCCGTTTTATGACTTGTAAAAAATTCTTGTAGATTCATCTCCTACTCATCCATCCTATTACTTAATTCTTTGATAACACTTAGCTTTCTTGTTGTAGCGACAATACCTAACTTCTTTTCAAGAAAATTATTATTTAACTTCTTTTTTTTGGCATCTCTTGGTAAATACATATAAAGGCAAGCAGTTCCAACTGCAAATATTTCGTCCATAAAGTTCATTACTTGCAGTTCTGCCAATTGCTCCGTTGAAATGTGATTGTTTGTAAAAACGAGATGAATCCGTGACGAATCCAACTCCTCAGAAAAGGGATTTCCTAAAATAGCCCTTTCTAAATCGGACTTTTCTTTTACGATAATGGATAAATTTGCACCAATGCTTTCCAATATCACCTGATGCATGTGTTGTGCTAATTCTTCAGCTGGTAGGCTTGTTTCGCAAATCACATTGCCTGATTGAATATAACTTGAAACATTATCTAAACCAGATTGTTCCAACATTTGAACCAAATCACTCATCTTAGGGATCCGATTTGGTCCTGTTGGCATCACACCACGAAGGAGGGCAAGATACTGTACTTTATTGTTACCCTTCATTCTCCAATTCCTCCACTAAACTAGCTAAGTTCATAGAGTTACTTCCTTTTATTAGTAATTGATCCGTTGGTTTGAGTGCTTCTTTAACAGCCTTTACTAAGTCAGAAAATTGATCTTTTTCAGCATTTTTTACAAAATAATGGGCTTTCCCAGGCGGGAAAATTTCCTTAGCATAGGCAAATAGAGCAGCCATGTCCTCTCCATAAAGGAAAATTTCTGAAAGAATTTCTGGATTTAGGCTGGTTATCATGGCACCGTGCATTTGTTTAGAATCAGCCCCCAATTCTTTCATATCAGCTAAAACTGCCAGTTTCCGACCTTTTTCATTAAACGGAATCGTTGAAAATGTCTCTAAAATCAATCGCATAGCAGTTGGATTGGCATTGTAAACATCTGAAAGGATATCCGCACCATTTTTAGCTTTCTTCCACTCGGTGCGATTTCGTGTTAATTCAAGCGTTGCAAATGCTTTTTGGATCTTATCTTGTGTTACTCCTTCTTTCAATGCCACATAAGCTGCAATCATGGCATTTGTTGCATTGTATTTTCCAGTTACTGGAAGGTCAATGGCGTTATCTAAGAAATTGGTTTCAAAACTCAAACTATCTTTTCGTTCTTCTAATTTCGTTAGGAAAATATCTTCGTCTGGACCAAAACGGACTACATTTAGCTGGCTCGGTAGAAAATCATTAATAATCTTGTCCGCTGGAACAACCAAAAGAGCCCCGTCTTTCATGCCGTCGACAATTTGCATTTTTCCTTTTGCAATTTCATAACGACTTTTAAAGAATTCTAAATGCGCTTCGCCAATCAGCGTCACAATACCTACTTTTGGCTGCGCAATTGTGGACAGAAGGTGAATATCCCCCATGTGATCTTGCCCCATTTCCAAAACCAATTTTTCGGTGTCATCTGGCATGTGTAAAACCGTATAAGGAAGACCAATTTCATTATTGTAGTTTCCTTGCGTTTTATAAGTCTTGTAAGTTGTTGACAAGAGGTGAGCCAGCATATCTTTGGTCGTCGTCTTACCGTTAGAACCCGTAACTGCAAAGACATCTACCTTCATTTTTTCCAGATAATACTGTGCCAAACGCTGCAATGCTGCCAACACATTATCAACTAAAATATAAGGATAGTCGTCCAATTCTTTTTCTGACAAGGTTGCCACAGCACCATTTTCAAATGCCGTCACAATAAAATCGTGCCCGTCACGTGCTCCTTTAAGAGGAACAAACAAGTCTCCCTCTCCAATCAATCGACTGTCAAATTCTGCCTTTCCAAATGTACAATCTGGAAATTGATGAACATCATTTTGTGCTTTCAATACAGAAGCTACTTCATAGAACGTTAATTGCATTTTTTCACCTATATGTCTTAAATTTCTCTAACTCTCTCATTATACCACAGAATAACCTACTTTTACACACACTCGCCAAAGACATACTAAAACAATAGAAAAAAGAACCTTTCGGCTCTTTCAATCTTGTCTTACAACAAATGCTCTTCATGTTTTGCAAATGTTTCTTGCGCTAAGAGAACTAATTTCTCAATCAAATCTGTATAAGAAATGCCCATATTTTCCCAAAGCAACGGATACATCGACCATTGAGTGAAACCTGGCATCGTGTTTAACTCATTAAGGAAAATCTCGCCCTTATCAGTATAAAAGAAATCGCAGCGAGCTAAACCAACACCGCCAATAGCATGGAATGCTTTTTCAGCATATTGCCGCATAGTGGCAATGACATCTTCAGAGAGTTTTGCAGGAATATCCATGGTGATTTTGTTGTCAATGTACTTGGCTTCGTAGTCATAGAAAGCAACATCTTTCACTACCTCACCTGGCAAACTGCTTTTGGCTCCTTCATTTCCAAGTAAACCAACTTCAATTTCACGCGCATTGACACCTTGCTCAATCAAGACACGGCTATCATATTTGAAAGCCAATTCAAGAGCAGAGCGCAATTCATCTTGATTTTCAGACTTAGAAATGCCGACACTAGAGCCCATATTTGACGGTTTTGTAAAAACTGGATAAGTTAGATTGGCTTCTACTGCTGCAATCTTTTCGTCTATGTTTTCCCCTTCAATCACTGCTACATAGGGAACTTGCGGAATGCCATCAGAAGCTAATACACGTTTAGTCGTGATTTTGTCCATAGCAACACTAGAAGAAAGGATATTGCAACCCACATAAGGCATTTTCAACACTTCAAGAAATCCTTGGATAGACCCGTCCTCTCCCATTGGACCATGAAGAACGGGGAACACAACAGCTCCTTCTTCGTAAATATCACTCGGCTTCATTTTTTGACTCTCAATGACGGTATCATTTGTCATCAATTTTTCATCATCAGCAGGTTTGCGTGAAAATTCTTGCGTCTTGATAAAGTCACCCGCTTGTGTGATAAAATAAGTCTTCACAAAGAATTTATCATAGTCAATCGCACGCATGACACTCTCCGCTGATAAGACAGAGACCTTTCGTTCGGCACTGCGACCACCGTAAAGGAGAATAATTTGTTGTTTTGCCATTTTTATACCTAACCTTCTTATCTTAAAAGAAATCTACAAATTTAATCGCTTTTTAGTATATCATATTTTAGATTGTTTTTGAATAGAAAAAGAGCTTCCATTTTCTTTTAAAGGAAAGCTCTATTTTCTTTTTTACAATTCTGTGCGATTCTCAATAGCCCGAAGCAGCGTCACTTCGTCTGCATATTCAATATCAGAACCAACTGCTAATCCACGAGCCAGGCGCGTTACCTTGATACCAGCTGGTTTTAACACCCGTGAGATATACATGGAAGTCGCTTCCCCATCTGCTGTCGCATTGGTTGCCACAATTACCTCTGTTACCTCACTATCCATCAACCGTGTAATGAGACTTTTCAGATTGATGTCGTCTGGTCCAATACCATTCATAGGAGAAATCAATCCCTGCAAAACATGGTACAAACCATGGTATTCTTGAATATTTTCCATAGCAGATACATCTCGGCTATCTTCTACAACCAAAATAGTAGATTGATCCCGTGTCTCATCGGTGCAGATAGCACAAGGATTATCATCCGTTAGATTACCACAAATAGAACAATAGGTCAGCTCACGTTTCGCTGCAAGCAAATTTTTAGCAAATTCATTGACATCATCATCACTCATACCAATGGTATAAAACGCCAAACGCGTTGCTGTTTTTATGCCAATTCCTGGTAATTTTGAAAAGCTATCAATCAATTTTGCAATCGGTGTTGGATAAAGCATAGTATCCTTTCTAATTCATTGGATGCTGTTGATGATACAAGTTAATAATATCACGAGTTATACTATGGCTAACGGTTGACGATAAGTTTGTATTGTGCGGGAACACAACTGCCACTGCAATCTGCGGGTTGTTACTTGGCGCATAAGCCACTACATTCGTATTAATGGCTTCCTTTCCACCTGCAAAGGTTTCTGCCGTCCCTGTTTTGGCGCTAATCGGCACTGCTTCACCTTGTGACAAAGTACGCCCTGTAGTAAATCCGCTTGTACCATGAACTACCTGATAAAAACCTTGTCGAATCAAATCCATATTCTCTTTTGAAATATCAACTTTATTCAGCTCTTTGGTTGACTTGGATTCAATCAGCTTTCCAAGCCCGCCCGTCTCATTGTTGTCATAAATTCCTTCTACTAAGTGTGGTGCAATACGAGTACCGCCATTAGCTACCGTTGCAGCATATTGCGCCAACTGCATTGGAGTATAGTTATCAAACTGCCCAAAAGCATTGGTTAAGTAGTTCGCAAACGTATAATTCTTAGGTGTGTAGCCTTCTGATTCACTTGGCAAATCAATTCCTGTAGATGCTCCCAAGCCATATTGAGCAAAAGCTTTACGCAATTTGTCCATAGAGGAGTTCAAATTCGTCAAATCAATTGCCATATTGGGCGTATAAGGCGTTCCCATCATATTTAAAGCTAGCTGAACCATATAAGTATTGGATGAATATTCTAGTGCCTCTAAAGCCGTAATTTGGCGAGCCCCATATTGTGTGAACCAAGAAGTGATGGCAGAGGAGCCTCCAAAAGAAATCGGTTGATCTGTCAGAACTTGGTTACCTGTGATAGCTCCAGATTCCCAGCCAGCTGTTAAAGTAGCTCCTTTCACCACAGAACCCGGCACAAAGTTGTTCATAATCGTTCCAAGAGAGTCTGTTGTTAGTTCTCCTGTATTGGTATCGTGCTTCAGACCAGCCATGGCTAAAATAGCTCCCGTTTTAGGATTCATCGCAACAGCATATACGCCTTCAGAATATGTCGCATTTCCGCTCGCTAATTCCGCACTAAAATACTTTCTCAAAATATCTTCTACACCGTTCTGAAAAGCTAAATCTGTTGTTAATTTTAGATTATTTCCCTTACTACCATTGAAAATATTTTTCACGCTTTCCATATTTCCATTTTTATCAAGATTGATTTCTTTGACTGCGCGTTTTCCTTGAAGTGTAGACTCATATTGTTTTTCCAAATAACTCGTCCCAACACGATCATTAAGAGAATAGCCTTTTTTCAAATAAGCATTCACTTCTTCTGCGGGTAGCCCTGCCTTTTCACTTGAAACGCTTCCGATGATAGAAGCCAAAGAAGTATCCAACACTTTCCTGTCCCAGCTGGTGGTAATACTGATACCAGACAGTTCTTTCGAGCTAGAGGCGATTGTCGCAATCTGATCAGCTGATAAATTATCCGTACGAATATTTCCCGTTTCAAAATTAGAAATAGCATTCATCTGACTAAACAAATAAATAGCTTTTTTATCTTCATCTGAGTAGTTTAACTTTGCTACATCAACATTCTTAACGGCATTATTATAAATCTGAGACTCTGCCAAACGATTTCCATCTGTACCATATTTTTTATTTTTAGGTAGCTGATTAACGACCTTCTTATAAACCTCGCTGTCTGCCAAATAATAATCTACTTGTTGACGCTCAGTAACATCTGCGCTGGAAATAGAAACCAATGGAAGCAATTTTTGAGCAATTTCTTTAATCTCTGCAGCCGTCATTTTGTTGCTACGTGTGAAAGAGACAACTTGTTTGGTTGTATTTTCCACCAAAGGTTTCCCACTCGCATCATAAATCTGACCCCGAACCGAACTGGTTGTCACTTTAGTCTTGCTAGCTGTCGCTAATTTTTTTGTATAAAAATCTCTATGGACAACCTGCATATAGCCCAAACGCACAATTAAACTCATAAACAGTAAAATCACAATTCCAAATAATAAATTCAAGCGTCGTGGGATTGAATGGCTATTAAATGTTCTTTTTTTCTTAGACATGGTATCTCTCATTCTAGTCAAAATGCTATCTTTTATTGTACCATAAATCCACCTAAATGAAGTCGTGGAAAATGGAAAACATTGATAAAAAACACAGCTAAAAAATGAAAGCTTTGCATGATATTAAAAAGCCCTGCTTACGCAGAGCCTCTTAATATTATATTGGACTTATTTCCCAAGATAGTATTCTTTCACTAGATTCAATTTTTCATCAAATTCAAATACAAGTGGTGGGAAGTTAGGAATTTCCACATTCATGATTTCGTCATCTGACAATTTTTTGATGTGTTTTACAAGGGCACGAATAGAATTACCATGTGCACCTACGAATACATTTTTACCGTCTTTCAAAGCTGGAGCGATTTTATCTTCCCAGAATGGAAGAGCGCGTTCCAAGGTTACTTTCAAGTTTTCTGCATCTGGAATAACTGAGTCATCAAGATTTGCATAACGACGATCAGTGTGTGCTGAATATTGATCATCTTTTGCCATAGCTGGTGGCAATACATCATAAGAACGACGCCAAATATGAACTTGTTCGTCACCCCATTTTTCAGCTGCTTCAGCTTTGTTTTGACCTGTCAAACCACCATAGTGACGTTCATTCAAACGCCATGACTTTTCAACTGGCACCCAAAGTTGACCTGCCGCTTCAAGGGCAAGATTTGTTGTTTTGATAGCGCGTGTCAAAACAGATGTGTAAGCTTGGTCAAACTCAATACCAGCTTCTTTAATCAATTTACCAGCATCAATAGCTTGTTGCGTCCCTTTTTCAGACAAATCAACATCAGCCCAACCTGTAAAGAGGTTTGCTTTGTTCCATTCAGACTCACCGTGGCGAGCAAAAACTAATTTTACCATTAGAAATTCTCCTTTGATTTTTGAAAACTGTCTCACAGTCACTACTATATTTTACAAAATTTTTTCAAAAAAATCCAGTATCAATAGGAGAATATTTGATTTTTGATAATTTACTTTATTCAAGCAATGTACATCAATTCCTTAACTATTTTTCGAGCACTCAGGGCAAATTCCGTACATCAAAACTTGTGTCTTTGTAATTTTATAACCTGTTTGTTCTTCAGCTTCGCGCTTCAAATCAGGAATATCCACATCTTCAAAGTCTGCAATTCGACCACATTTCTCACAGACAACATTCAGATGTTCATGCCCCATAAAATCAAAATAGGTTGTCTTATCATGGCTAATTTTAATTTCTTCTACAAAGCCCTCTTCCACCAAAACTTTGAGATTGTTATAAACTGTTGCCAAACTCATATTAGGAAAGTCTGGAAGTAAATCATGATAAATTGCTTCCGCACTTGGATGTTCATGCGTCCGAATCATATAGGCAATGACTGCCTTTCTAGTCTCTGTAATACGCACTCCTTTTGTTTTTAAGCGTTGAATAACGTTTTCATAATCACCTTGAACTGTGGTTTCTAAATAAGGATGTGAGTTCATTTCCTACCTGCTCATGATTTTTTCCTTTATTATATCACGAAAATAGGAAAATGCGTATTTAGAATGATTGCAAATAAACGCAAATGATAAAGTTAGTCTCCTTGTCTGCCCTTTTACAAGAAAAAACCTATTGCTCAACGCCGAAACGTTGAAACAATAGGTTTTTTAAAATTGCATTATTTAACAGCGTCTTTAAGAGCTTTACCTGCTTTAAATGCTGGTACTTTAGAAGCTGCAATTGTGATTTCTGCACCAGTTTGTGGGTTGCGGCCTTTACGAGCTGCACGTTCACGAACTTCAAAGTTACCAAAACCAATCAATTGAACTTTTTCACCAGCTGCAAGGTATTCAGTTACTGCTGCAAATACCGCATCAACTGCTGCTGCTGAATCTTTCTTAGTCAATTCTGTAGCTTCTGCTACTTTTGCAATCAAATCTTGTTTGTTAGCCATTTAACAAATCCTCCAAAAAATTTTATGAGTTAGTAGTCACTAACTCTAACAAGTATTATCATATCTAAAAAATGTTATTAGGTCAAGCACAAAACGAACTTTTTTCAATTTTTCCAAAGATATCAAACTTATTCATAGCGAACGAGGATTGCCCACGCATTTTCACCTGTATGTGTTTGAATAATAGAACCAGTCTCCAAAACAGAAATCGTTTTTTCCACACACGGTTGCAAAATCTGTTTCATTTCGTTCGCCAATTCGGCAGTTCCTGCATACGAAATTCCAATCTCTGCTACTTTTTTATCTTTTAAGCTTTCAACTAAATCATTAACCCATTTTTTGAAGGTTTTTACACCACGCCCCTTAACAATCGGTTGTAATTCATGGTTTTTCATTTGCATAACTACTCGAATATTAAGCAACGAACTGAGAAGCCCAGTCACACGACCAATACGACCACCTTTTACAAGATTTTCAAGCGTTGACACACCGATATACAATTCTGTTTTTTCACGTACTTCTTCGATTCTTGCTAAAATAGCATCAAAGTCTGCACCTTCTTTTGCTAGTTTTGCAGCTTCAACCACTTGAAACTTCAAAGCTTGATCCGTAAAAGAGCTATCAATCACTGTTACATCTACATTTGCCAAGGTTGCCCCTTGTCGTGCAGCTTCGACCGTTCCAGACAAAGCATGCGACATATGGATAGAAATGATTTTATCGGCAGTTTCTCCGAGTGTTTCAAAGATTTCTGCAAAAACACCAACTGGTGGTTGACTGGTTTTCGGTAGATTTTTGCTTGACTGCATCAAACGAAGAAACTCTCCTTCTTTTAAGTCAGCGTCTGAATAAACAACACCGTCTACCATTACAGACAAAGGGACGATTGTAATCTCTAAATCCTCTACAACTTGCGGTTCAATCGTAATAGATGAATCCGTTACAATTTTGATTTTTGTCATGGTTTTCCTACTTTTATAAATTTTATCTATTTAATTTATTATATCAAAAAAATAACTTTTTGTGGAATAATTTTTCTGGATAAAATGTGTAAAAGGTGTGTAGAGCTTTCTATTTTTCTAAATAAACAGAATTATTAAATTTTCAGAAAATAATTGACACTCTTTTATTTTTTTGTTAGCCTAGTGATGTATCTTATTGAAGCTGTTGCTTTGAAGAAAGGGTTGATAAATGAAACAGACAAAATTTTTAGGAATTCTTTGTCTCGCTCTGGTTATGATTTCAATTACAGTTGATTCTAGTCACTTTTCGTGGTGGCAGCTGCTACATGGAGATAAGCAGACCGGGCTGCTATTTTGGGAGTCACGCTTGCCAAGGACAATTAGCATTCTCCTAGCAGGGTCTAGTATGAGTATTGCCGGACTTCTTATGCAGACTATTACACAAAATCATTTTGCTGCTCCTAGTACAGTTGGAACGGTCGAGGCTGCGAAATTTGGTATGTTGCTTAGTTTATTTTTCTTTCCGTCAGCCACATTAGCGCAAAAAATGCTATTTGCTTTTGTATCTGCTATTTTTTTTACGATTATTTTTATTAGATTTATCAGAAAATTCTCATTTAAAGAAAAATGGTTGTTACCGCTTGTCGGAATTATTTATAGTGGGGTAATTAGTGCAGCCGGAGAAATCATTGCTTATCGTTTTGATCTTGTCCAAAGCATGACTTCATGGACACAAGGCTCTTTTTCCATGATTCAGAAACATCAATATGAATGGTTATTTTTAGGTTTGATTATCTTGATTGCAGTATGGAAGCTATCAGCCACGTTTACCATTATGAATCTAGGGGAAGACGCCAGTCATAATCTAGGCATTTCCTTTTACCAAATGGAGGGAATGACGTTGTTTCTCATTGCATTGACGACAAGTGTGACGATGATTACAGTCGGCTCTCTTCCATTTATCGGAATCATTGTTCCAAACATCATTCGGAAATTTTATGGTGACCATATCACGCGCATTAAGGGACTGACCGCATTAACTGGTGCCTGTCTCATCTTGGTCTGTGATATTGTAGCTCGTCTAGTCATTCGCCCTTACGAAGTTTCCGTCAGCTTGATTTTAGGAATTTTAGGTAGTTTGGCTTTCGTATATCTTTTATGGCGAGGTGCTGCTCATGAATAAAATGAAGAGTCAAACAAGAAATCGCTTACTTTTATTGCTTTTGGTAGCTAGCTTGAGTGGCTTGTTATATCTCATGCCAATGGACTATCCTTTACCAGGTTTTATTATGAAATTGCGCTCGCAAAAGTTACTAGCCTATCTCTTAGTCGCCATAGCTGGAGGTCTTGCTACAATCAGCTTTCAAACAATCACAGAGAATCGTTTTTTAACACCAAGCATTCTTGGAATGGAATCTCTCTATGTCTTTATGCAGACGATTTATCTTTTCTTTGCTAGCAAATTCATCGGCAATACTGGTCATCCTTTGCTTGAGTTTATCTTAGTCTTACTCATACAGTGTGGCTTCTTTTTCTGCCTGCAACCTGCATTAAAAAAGTTACTTCAGCAAGGATTTGTATTTATTTTATTGATTTGCATGGCACTAGGGACGCTCTTTAGAAGCGCCAGTACATTCTTGCAGGTACTAATGGATCCTAATGAATATGATAAACTGCAAACAAAACTATTTCCTTCCTTTCAACGAATAAATATGGATATTCTATCTGTCGCTGCAATTATCATTGGACTAGCAGGTTTGTATTTGTTAAAGAAGAACGCTATTTTGAATGTCTTTCATTTGGATAAAAAGACAACAACTATTTTAGGTGTAGAAGTTGAAAAAGAGCAAAAAAAGATACTATGGGCAATTGTTTTGCTGACTTCAACGACAACTGCTCTCGTTGGACCTATGATGTTCTTCGGCTTTATGATGTCCAATTTAGCCTATCTGTTAATCAAAGAATACCAACACAAATGGTTATTCTCAGTAGCAATTTTACTCGGTTTTCTTTCTCTAACTACTGGGCAAATGCTGGTAGAGCGTGTCTTTCAGCTCCAAATCAATGTCAGCATGGTCATTGAGCTTGTCGGAGGGTTATTCTTCTTTTATCTTTTAGCTAAGGAGGCAAAACGCTAGAATGCAATTAAAAAACGTTGGCAAATCATTTGGAAATCAAGCAATTTTAGAAGATATTCAACTGAATATTTCACCGAGCAAATTCACCGCCTTTATTGGACCAAATGGTGCTGGAAAATCAACGCTGCTTTCCATTATGAGCCGTTTGCTCAAGAAAGATCACGGTTTTCTCAGTATCAAGGGAAAAGAAATTGAAGCTTGGAACTCAAAAGAGCTCGCCAAAGAATTAACCATTTTAAAACAGAAAATCAATTATCAATCTAAATTAACGGTTGAAGAATTGGTTTCCTTCGGTCGCTTTCCTTATAGTCAGGATCGTTTGACAAAAGAAGATTTCAAAAAAGTAGAGCAAGCACTTGAATATCTGGACATTCTTGATTTAAGAAACCGTTTTATTGATACACTCTCCGGAGGTCAATTGCAGCGCGTTTTTATCGCTATGGTGCTCACTCAAGACACTGATTTTATCCTTTTGGACGAGCCACTAAACAATCTAGATATTAAGCAAAGTATTTCTATGATGAAAATCTTGCGTTCTCTCGTTGATGACTTAGGAAAAACGATTATCATTGTCATTCATGACATCAATATTGCCAGTCAGTATGTTGATGAAATTGTCGCCTTTAAAGACGGAAAAGTCTTTTATCAAGGTACAACCAATCAGGTCATGAGAAAAGAAATTTTAGATCCATTGTATGAAATGGACATTACCCTTGGGGAAATCAATGGTAAAAAAGTTTGTATTTACCTATAAATATTAATTTTGGAGGAATTTTAATGAAAAAGAATACAAAAACACTACTTCTATCTCTCTTCGCAGCTGTTGCAGTTGTGCTACTCGCTGCTTGCAGCGACAATAAACAGTCCAATTCAAAAACGACAAACTCTTCATCTGCTTCTAGTGAAGTCACTATCAAAACAGCAAATGGAGATGTGAAAGTCCCTACCAACCCTAAAAAAATTGTAACACTGGATTTAGGTGCAGCTGATACCATTCGTGCTTTAGGAAAAGAAAGCAGCATTGTCGGTATGCCAAAGAAAACTCTGCCTGCTTACTTAAAAAATTTACCAAGTAGCATTAAAAATGTAGGTAGCATGAAAGAACCGAATATGGAAGCTATCGCAGCTTTAAAACCAGACTTGATTATTGCTTCTGGTCGTACAGCTCAATATGTCAAGAAACTCAAGGAAATTGCCCCTACTGTATTATTCCAAACAGACAACAAAGACTACTGGGGTTCTACCAAGAAAAACATCCTTTCTTTAGCAAGTATCTTTGGAGAAGACGGAACCAAAAAAGCTAAAAGTGAATTAGCTACATTAGACAAGGAAATTCAAACCGTTGTTGCTGCCAATGAAAAGTCAAATAAAAATGCTCTTGCGATGATGTTAAATGAAGGTGCAATATCTGCTTTCGGAGCTAAATCACGTTTTGCTTTCCTTTACAGTACTTTGAAATTCAAACCAACAGATGCTAAAATCAAAGAATCAAGACATGGACAAGAAGTCAGCTTTGAAAGTATCAAACAAATCAATCCAGATATTATCTTTGTTCTGAACCGCACTCTTGCTATCGGTGGGGACAATTCGGCCAATAAAGACTTACTGAATAACTCACTGATCCAAGAAACAAATGCTGCTAAAAACAAAACTATTGTAAACTTGACATCCGACCTCTGGTACCTAAGCGGAGGCGGACTCGAATCCACAAAATTGATGATTGAAGATGTAAAAAATGTAGCTGGGAAATAATATAAAAGAGCTGGAGAAAACCTTAAATGAATTTTCTCCAGCTCTTTTATCATCCTCAACTTCTAATTATCCTCTACCGCGAAACCATCATTTGTGATGAAATGATGTTCTAAAATTCCCTCATTTCCAAATAAAACTCCGTGGAGAACACCGCCATAGACAGCACCGCCATCCATGCCAATTTTTTGATCCTGCGTTTGCCAAAGGTGACTTGTCCCAGGCATCTCAGAAAAAAGATAAAAAGTCGGAGTATGCCCAAATACAATTATCTTTCCTGTTTGATTAAGACCTTGATGAAAGGGCTCACGTATCCAAACCTTTTGATAATCGCTTGTTTCATGCCAATCTTTTAAAGTTAAGTCAACTCCAGCGTGTACAAAAATATAGTTATCTGTTTCAACAAAGAAAGGCATCTGACGAATAAAAGACACGAGGTCTGGCGCCTCTTCCGACACGCGCTTCGCGTCTTCAACTCCATCAACAGGAGTATCTAAAGGTCGCCCCAAAATGGAATTGATTGTTGTGTCACCGCCATTGCGATGATAGTGATCATAGCCTCTCTTGGGATTATCCAACCAGGTTAGAAACATGTATTCGTGATTCCCAGAAATACAAATCGCTCCTTGCTTGTCGACAAAACTTTTCACACACTCTAAAACCGCTCGGCTGTCCTCGCCGCGGTCAATCAAATCTCCCAAAAAGATGAGTTGGCTTTCTCCATCCCATTTTTTGAGTAATTCTTTTAGCATTTTTGCTTTTCCATGTACGTCACCAATTACAAAATAATTTGTCATGATTACCTCCTGATAACAACTCATTTAGCACAAGCCAAAGAGTATTTCATTTTTTCAAGAGCTCTCTAGCCTGCGTGAGGGCTGCTTGGGTCACATTTTCACCCGCCAACATTTTGGCAATTTCTTCGACACGCTCCTCATCTGATAACAAGCGAACAATCGAAACGGTCGAATGTTCATCAGATATTTTCTCAATGAAAAATTGATAATCTGCAATGGCAATCACTTGTGGTAGGTGCGAGATGGCAAGAACTTGTCCATTGGAGCCAATTTTATGAATCTTTTGAGCAATAGCTTGTGCAACACGTCCCGATACACCTGTATCTACTTCATCAAAGACAATGCTGGTCTTGCCTTCCTTGCGAGAAAAAGCAGACTTGATTGCCAACATTAAACGAGACAATTCACCACCTGAAGCAACCTTAACGAGCGGTTTGTAATCTTCACCGGGATTAGTCGAAATATAAAATTCAACGTGTTCATTCCCATCGCGGCTAAATTTTCCCTTGGTAAATTGAACTCGAAAATTCGCCTTTCCCATATAGAGGTCTTGCAGTTCTTGCTGAATCTCTGCTTCTAACTGCTGGGCTAATTCGTGCCGAGCCTGACTAAGACTGCTTGCTAGAGAAACCAAGTCTTTTTCTAGCTTTTTCAGCTCTTTGTTCAAATCATCTGATGAAAGATTTTTCCCAGTAAGTAGAGCATATTCTTTAGAAATCTGCTCAAAATAAGCTAGGACATCATCTACTTGACCGCCGTATTTGCGAGTAATACTATAGATTAAATCTAGGCGACTTTCTACTTCTAAGAGACGGCCACCATCAAAATCCAAGTCTTCTAGAATATCCTCCAAACGCTTTGTCACATCTTCCAACACATAGTAAGATTCAGAAAGGTTGGTCGCAATTTCTTTGTAAGTGGCGTCATAGTCTTCAATAGCTTCCATGTCATTCATGGCAGAACGAACATTCGCTAAACTAGAAAATTCTTCATCATCCAGCATGGCATAAGCATTGGTCAAAGTGTCCGCAATCTGCTTATGATTGAGCAACTTATCACGTTCTTGATTTAAAGCTAAATCTTCACCTGCTTTTAAATTAGCTGCTTCAATCTCTGCAATTTGATATTCCAGCATGTCAATCCGCGCTTTGTTTTCTTCTTGATTCTTTTGAATCGTCAAAACCTGCTTGCGCAACTGACGATACTGATCAAAGGTTTGTTGATAATCAGCTTTGAGCTTGAAAAATGCGTCAGCTCCAAACTCGTCCAACATGGCAATATGCAACTGCGGTCGCATGAGTTCTTCTTGGTCGTGTTGACCGTGAATATCCACCAAATGCTGTCCAACAGCTCGCAAGACAGACAAATTAACCATTTGACCATTAATACGACTGACACTACGTCCATTTTGAAAAATTTCCCGCCGAATAATCAACTCCTCTGTCATATCAAGCCCTTGCTGCTCAAAAATTTCAACCAAAGCCTTACTCTGCTCAATTGCAAAAAGCCCTTCAATCTCTGCTTTTGATGCACCGTGACGAATCACATCTGTTGTCGCGCGGCTTCCTAGCATCATGTTCATAGCATCAATAATAATAGACTTTCCAGCCCCTGTTTCACCCGTCAAAACGGTCATGCCTTGCTCAAAATTGAGGGAAATCTCTTCAATAATTGCAAAATTTTTAATGGAAATTTCAAGTAACATAGGCTATCTACCAATTTCTGATTTGTTCCAATACCTGATGAGCCATTTCTTCACTACGGAAAATAAGGAGAATCGTGTCATCATCGGCTAAAATACTAAAAATGTCCTTAGAAAAATCTTCTACAATTTGTCGCTTCACAAAAGCTGTGCTTCCAGGGACAAGATTGAGATTGATCATATTTCCCAATAGCTCAAACTTTAAGATATTATTGTCTGCTAACTTCAAACTCGTACTAGCTGATTTCGGTAGTTCATAAATATAAGTGTTATTTTTCAGCGGAATTTTGACAATGCCCAATTCTTTAATATCACGCGAAACAGTTGCCTGTGTTGCTGTAATTCCTGATTTCTTCAGATATTCTACAATTGCTTCTTGTGTCCCAACTTCATAGTCCGACACAAAATGTCTAATTTTTTCTAATCTTTCCTTTTTATTCATCTTTAAATTCCTTATGTGCTGTCTCTACAACCGTTGTAATCATTGCTTTTACTAGGTTTTCAGGATGAGGATTTTTTTCCAAATAGGCTAAAAATTCCACATTCCCATGCCCACCTTGAATAGGGGAGAAATCCAGATCTTGGACAGAAAATCCTGCTTCAACCATAAAGTCCGTTACTTTTTCTAAAACTGCTTGATGCACTTTTTTATCTTTCACAATCCCATTTTTACCAATCTGCTCTCTACCTGCTTCAAACTGAGGTTTGATGAGTGCCACAGCGTTCCCATTTTCAGCCAAAATCTTATACAGAGCTGGCAAAATGAGTCGCAGCGAGATAAAGCTGACATCAATGGAGGCAAAGCGAGGTGTCTCCTCAAAATCAGCCGCCTCTGCATAGCGAAAATTGAATTGCTCCATGCTGATGACGCGTTCATCTTGGCGCAATTTCCAAGCCAATTGATTGGTGCCGACATCTACCGCATAGACCTGTCGTGCCCCGTTTTGTAGCATGACGTCCGTAAAACCGCCCGTTGATGCCCCAATGTCCAACGTGACCTGATTTTCAACTGAAATTTCAAAAATCTGCAAAGCCTTTTCTAATTTTAAACCACCACGGCTAACATATTTGAGCTTTTCACCTTTGAGTTTTAACTCAATGCCTTCATCAATTTTTTCGCCAGGTTTATCAAAACGCTCACCATTCGCAACAGCAACAACTAAGCCCGCCATCACACCGCGCTTGGCCTGTTCTCTTGTTTCAAAAAGCCCTTGCTTATAAGCTAGAACATCTACTCTTTCTTTCGTCATTGAGTTTTAAACTTTCTATTATCTTTCTGATAGCCGCGCCTGAAAAAGCAAGCTCTGCTTCTACTTCTGCCAATAAATATTCTGTTTCCTCTAGCTGTTCTTCAAAGAATCGCTTTGCTCCATTCAAGCCCAAAATAGCTGGATAGGTGGCCTTTTCTGCTGCCACATCTTTCTGCGGTGTCTTGCCCAAGTCTTCAAAGTTTGCTGTGATATCTAAAATATCATCTCGCACCTGAAAAGCTAGTCCTAGCAGCTGACCTATTACTTTCAATTTTTCCTGCTGTGGCTGTGCCACTTCCGCAATCAAACCCGCAGCAATAAAAGGATAGGTCAGGAGTTTGCCAGTCTTATTGGCATGAATGGTCTGCAGCTCTGCTAAACTGATGTCCTTTCCTTCGCCCTGCATATCAAGGACTTGACCCCCGACCATACCAAAAGTTCCAGCCGCTAACGACAATTCTGCGATTAAGTTTGCCTTGATTTGACTAGGCAGTGCCGCTTCTGCTATCAAGGCATAAGAATCCAAAAAGAGAGAATCTCCTGCTAAAATAGCCATTGCTTCGCCAAATTTCTTGTGGCTGGTCAAGCGACCACGACGATAATCATCATCGTCCATAGCCGGCAAATCATCATGAATCAAGCTGCCTGTATGAATCATTTCAAGCGCTGCTGCCACTTGGAAATGTGCTTCTGTCAGTTCCAGTCCTAGACCTTCTAATAATTCTAAAAGTAAAAGAGGACGAATTCGCTTACCGCCTGCATTAACAGAATAGAGGATTGCTTCTATCAAATCAGCAGACACCACTTTTTGAGCATAAAATCCCTCGATAGTCTGTCCAATTCTAGCTAATTTTTCGTCTTGTTTCATTCCATTTCCGTTTCTGTGCCATCAGCCTGCATAACCTTTACCAGCGTTTTTTCTGCCTGATCTAGTGTTTTTTGCAATTCTTTTGAAAGCTGCATCCCCTTTTGAAACTCAGAAATCGCTTCTTCCAAAGCCACATCTCCGTTTTCTAACTTCTGTACGATAACTTCTAAGTCTGCTAAATTTTCTTCAAATTTCTTTTCTTTCGACATCTTTTACCTCAACTTCTATCTGACCATCTCGCATCAAAATGGTTAATTGATCTTTCTTATTGACTTTCTCAATAGATTCTAACACCTGTTCATCTTTTTTGACAATAGCATAACCCCGAGCCACAATTCGGCTAGTATCCAGCATGAGCAAAGCGTCAGACAGACGCTTGACTTCAGCCACTTTATGGTCATAAACAACTGCCATATTGCTACGCAGAAGCCGTTCCAACTGAGCTACACGCTCTTGATAAATCTGAACCTGCCTTAAGGGAGCCAGAGCCTCCAAACGATGTTGTAAAAGCCTTGCTCGCTGCACTTCCTCGTTATAATATTCGCGAATTTTTTGCTTGATCCGTAAATTAAGTTGATCTAATTTTTGCAGGTAGCTATCATATAGTCGTTCTGGTTGGCGAAAAATGACAGACTGACTCAGCTTAGCTAATCGCTCACGATTGTAAGTAAGACGATTAGACATGGCAGCTGCTAACCGATTTTGTTGCTGCTGCAAGTGTGCTAGGAGATCCAGCTTCGTTACAGGTGTTGCTAATTCAGCAGCCGCCGTCGGCGTTGCAGCGCGTCTATCTGCAACAAAATCTGCCAAGGTCGTATCCGTTTCATGCCCTACACTCGAAATGATCGGAATGTGCGATTCAAAAATTGCACGGACAACCACTTCTTCGTTAAATGCCCAAAGGTCTTCAATCGAGCCACCTCCTCGACCGATAATAAGGACATCTAAATCATTTCGCTCATTAGCACGACGAATATTTTCTGCTACTTCAGCAAACGCTCCTTCGCCTTGCACCTTCGTCGGATAAAGAATTATCTCAACTCCCGGAAAACGACGACTAACAGTTGTGATAATATCGCGAATCACTGCTCCACTAGGACTGGTCACTACTCCAATTTTCTTTGGAAATTGCGGTAAAGCTTGCTTAAAGCGCTCCTCAAAAAGCCCTTCCTCGCTTAGCTTTTTCTTGAGCTGCTCAAACTGAATCGCCAAAGCTCCGATACCGTCTGGCTCCGCTTTTTCAATGATAATGGAATAAGATCCACTCGGTTCATAGAGTTGAACACGACCGATGACATTAATCTTCATGCCCTCTTCCAAGTCAAAACCCAACTTCTTATAAACACCACCCCAAATTGTTGCCTGAATGACTGCTTTTTCATCTTTGAGAGAGAAATATTGGTGATTAGGCCGCCTACGAAAATTAGAAACTTGCCCCGTCAGATAAACTCGTTCTAAATAAGGATCTTTATCGAACTTTAATTTTAAGTATTTGGTCAAGATTGACACGGATAAATACTCAGTCATTCCTCTCCTTTCATTTCCTGTAATGCTTCTTTATTCATAATTTTTATTATACCAAACAATCTATAAAAAATCATTTCCAGCCCTCAACGAAAAAGGAAAGACTAGTTTCCCATATCTTAAGCAGAACCTAGCCCAACAAACTTGCTAAAATATACAAAAAATAGATATGTGCAGGATAGAAAATGTAGAAAAACAACTTCATACCACGACCCTTTTCATCATTATAAAAATATATTGGAATAACCGCAAAAACCATCATCCATTGTACAGACGTTGGATCTGTTGGATACACGAATAAAGAGACTAGTGTTAATACCGCCATTTATGCTATGCGGTGTCTGCGGAAGAGATAAAAGAGAAGACCAAGGTAAACCATGACATCCCTTCCTTCAACCACGAGAATGTTCGGAATGGCCATGATAAAAAAAGCAATAATTCGAACCATCAGAGGTGATATATTTTCACTGGCTAGATAACCCAATAGAAACAAAGCTGGCAGAGCCAGAAGAATCGGTAAATGAAAAAGGCCCAATCCTTTCCAGAATGAATAAAGTTTCTTTTCTTTCATACCCTCAACCATCAAATCCCAAGCACAGCTAGATATGCCCACTAAGAAAAAGGCGCCAAAAGCATTATTCGCCAGCCCAACTTGACCATTAGTGAAAAAGTAACTGACAATCATGTCCCCAATAATCATAAACCATGTCATAAAGAGCAACCGTTTCAAATAAGCTTTTCGATTATGCGTATAATAAAAACTATCAGCTACCAGAAACATAAAAAGAGGAAAAACGATGCGCCCGAGCATTGTTAGCCACATCGGGGCGCCAAAAGCACCAAACATTTCGTGAATATGATCTAAAAACATAAGAAAAATGGCTAAAAATTTCAAGTTCGTTGCATTTGATACTTTCTTTAAAGATTGTAACATCATAAATTCTTCATTTCATTTTTTTCAACAAGCATTATCTTATCGAAAATTTCCCATTTTTTCCATTACATAAACTTACATTTTCAGAAAGAAAAGTGACATTTTTGTAAGACAAAAAAATAAGGTCAAGATAAAAATCTCAACCTCATTAGATGCAATGAATTTTCATAAGATAGTGGATATTGAAAAAGTTTATTCTCCATTTCAACTTGTAGCTAAACCTCATGAGCTAAATATTACTTTTATAAATAGCTAAGAAAATCTAAACTTTCTAAGTTTTTAAATATTTTTGCAGGCTTTTTCATTATAATATATTTCATTTTTAGTTAACTTCTTCATCCACTTAGGGATTTCTTTACTGATTTCTGTTGGCAAGACTACATAGTTTTCTTTGCTTAACTCCTCCGCAATGGCTGAATGCAGATAGACTGCTGCTGCTACACGTTCCAGTAAAGAACTAGTCTTGAACTGCCCTGCAAAACCCGCAATCATGCCTGCCAGAGTATCTCCCATGCCACCCGTTGCTTGATAAGGACCACCAATAGTCAGTTGAAAATGGTTTCCATTTCCACTTTGAAAAATAGTCGTTCCGTGCTTCTTTTGAACAACGATAGTTCCAGCAGGGAAGGAATTAACAGCTTCTTGGCTTTTTTCAACCATTTGCTCAGCTATCTTTAGTCCGCTCAACCGCTCCCACTCTTTTTGATGTGGGGTAAAAATCGTCTGTGCTTTTGGAAATGGCAGAGTTTCTTTGCTGTAAAGTGAAATAGCTCCACCGTCCATGATGAAGATTTGATGTTCACTGACAAGTTCCACTACCAGCTGCAAAACGGCTTTTTCAAGTTTACTTTCAGCTAAACCTGATCCAATCAATACTACATCTGCTTTTTGGACTTGCTCGGTCAATAGCTTTTTATCTTGTACATCAAAAGCCATTGCTTCTGGTAAATGAGCGTGGAGAGCTGCGATATTTTCCCTATCCGTCGCCACCGTCACTAGACCAGCTCCGCTATGAACTGCAGCTAAGGCTGCCATGATAATCGCTCCACCAAAAGGATATGTCCCGCCAATTAACAACAAGCGACCGTAATCTCCCTTGTGACTATGGAGTGCACGTGGCTGAACGACCTTTTCCAATAATGTACAATTGACCACTTCCATTATTTTCTCCTTTTGCATACTGCGATTCCCCTTGTCTACCTCTATTTTATATAAAGGTAAAAAGGCCTGTCTAGGACATTTTTGTCTCAGACTCGTTTGCTTTGAGTGGCTTTTATTACGCTGATGATATCAGCTTTTACAAATCTACTCAACCTTGCAGGGTAGGGCAACAAATTTGATTTCTTACGAAATACCATTTTTATACGTAGTTTTCACGATTACACTCTTTCTGTGGGGGAGTTCGTAGTAATTCATAGCTGTCTGTCCCACTCCCGTGACATTCTTATTTTTTCAAACTCCGTTTACACGCTCGATAGGTTTGCTCCATGAGCATGGTAATGGTCATCGGACCAACCCCTCTTGGTACAGGAGTAATGAGACTTGCGATTTCAGATACTTCATCAAATTTCACATCGCCAATCAATTTACCATTTTTATCACGATTCATACCAACATCAATCACGACTGCGCCTTCTTTGACAAAATCTTTAGTCACAAAATGTCCGCGACCAATAGCTACAACTAAAATATCAGCTTTTTTTGTAATTTCTGACAAGTGATGTGTCCGTGAATGCGTCAGAGTTACTGTTGCATTTTTAGCAAGTAAAAGCTGTGCCATGGGCTTTCCGACAATGTTACTCCGTCCAATGACAACAGCACGTTTACCTTCTAATTCTACACCGTACTCATGAAACATTTCCATAATTCCAGCAGGTGTGGAGGGAATCATGACAGGATGACCACTCCAAAGGCGTCCCATATTCATTGGGTGAAAGCCGTCCACATCTTTATCAGGGTCAATTGCTAACAACACTGCCTCTTCATCAATATGCTTTGGCAGTGGCAACTGAACTAAAATCCCGTGCCAAGCTGAATCTTGATTGTATTGGTCTATCAAAGCAAGCAATTCTTCTTGACTAGTTGTTTCTGGCAGACGCACCACTTCGCTTCGCAGTCCTGCAGCCAAAGCTGACCGTTCTTTATTTCGCACATAAATCTGACTGGCTGGGTTATTCCCCACTAAAATCACTACAAGTCCTGGAATCGATCCTGTTTCGTCTTTTAATTTTCTAACCTTTTCTGCTAACTGTATTTGCAATTTTTCTGCCAAAGCCTTGCCATCAATTATCTTTGTCATATCTATCTCATTTCTAATTTCTTCATTCTATTATAACATATAACAAAAAAATGACTGCTTTTTCTTATAAAACATTATCAATCAAAAGATCGTAGAATTCCTTTCTTCTTTCAGTTTTTAATATTTTATAAAAAATTACAGAAAAAACAGAAAAAAATCAGCCAAAAAACTTAAAATTACCTTAAACCTTAAAACTATTTTAAGGTAACTGCTTTAACATAGAACACGGTACCGATTTAGTTTAAAAATATATAGAAGGGAAGAAAATTATGCAAATAGCCAAGCAGGCTTTGAATTACATCAGTAGAAAAAGAGTTAAAACTCTTCTTGTATTTCTGATACTTACTCTCATTTCAACTGCCTTAACTAGTAGCTTTTCTATTATGGGAACGACTAATAATATCGAAAAGAAAATCTATGACGCATCAAATACTGGCTTTACAATAACTAGCAAAACACTTGAACGACCACTTTCACTAAAAACAGCAGAAAAATTACTTGAGAATAAAGAAATTTCAAAATTCAACTTCAAATACGATGCTTTAGCAAGTTTGACAGATAAAACTGTTGTTAAGAAAAAACAAGGTGTCACAAGAGACAATCAAAACCCTGTCCTCAACAATCTGGTTGCTGCATTAGGAACAAGTGATTCTACTCTAGAAACAACCTTTGCAAGTGGTGTTTTCAAACTTGAACAAGGAAAGCCAATTCGTAAAGGCGATAAATCCAAGATTCTCATCCATGAAAAATTAGCTAAAAAGAACCATTTAAAGGTTGGAGATAAACTAAAACTAAAGGGAGCTTCCTTAAAGGATGAGGATGCTAAACAACTCCATGAAGTAGAGTTTGAAATTGCTGGTATCTTCTCTGGAAAAAAAGAAGAGAAACAAACAGGTTTAAGCTCAGATGCGACAGAAAATACTGTCTATATGGACTATGAATCGAGCCAACACTTACAAGGCTACAAACCAGCTGATTATAAATTATCTGCAGCCGTTTATTTCGTATCAAATCCAAATCAAATTGATAAAGTCATCAATACAGTCAAAAAGTCAAAAATTGATTGGAAGCAAACTGATCTTGTTAAAAACTCTAAAGCTTTTGAAGCAGTTTCTTCTTCTGTTACCAGTTTCAAACAGATTATTAATGTTTTAACTTTCAGTATCATTATTGGAAGTATCATCGTTCTTTCCTTGATTCTCATGTTCTGGTTGAGAGAAAGGATTTATGAAATCGGAGTACTATTATCTCTTGGTATTTCAAAAGCGATGATTATCTCTCAATTCATACTAGAACTGGTTATCATATCAGTATTTAGTATGGCACTAGCTTCTATTAGTGGCTCTTATATTTCCACTATGGTATTCAAAGGGTTTATAAAAGGCGGTCAACAACAAGATAGCTCATCCGCTATTTTTGAAAATATCGTTCCGCACTTACATACCTCTACTATTCTGATGACTTATGGAATACTGCTCATCATTATTTTACTTGCAGTAGTAGGTTCATCTTCTATTATCCTACATAAAAAACCAAAAGATATTTTAACCGATATAAGTTAAGGAGACAAAACATGACAATTTTAAAAATGGATTCAGTTAGTTACCAATACAATAGCCTACAAGAAAATGTATTGAATCAGATCACAGCTTCATTTGAAGAAGGAAAATTTTATGCTATTATAGGGAAATCTGGTGCAGGAAAATCAACCTTGCTTTCCCTTCTTGCAGGACTTGATACTCCTACAAAAGGAAAAATCCTCTTTGAAGATCAAGACATCGCTCAAAAAGGCTATAACCATCACAGACGGAAACAAATCTCCCTGGTTTTCCAAAATTATAATTTAATCGATTACTTAACTCCGATGGAGAATGTTCGACTCGTAAATTCTCAAGCAAGTAAAGATAGCTTACTACAACTTGGACTCAACGAAAAAGAAATCCATCGTAACGTATTACGATTATCAGGTGGCCAGCAGCAACGGGTTGCTATTGCACGCGCTCTTGCATCTACAGCACCAATTATCTTAGCAGATGAACCAACTGGGAACTTAGATGAAGGTACTGCCATGGACATCATTGAAGTCCTAATTAAATCAGCTAAACAAAAAAATAAATGTGTGATTGTGGTGACACACAGCAAAGAGTTAGCTAATAAAGCAGACGTCGTCTTAGAGTTAAGCAATAAGAACTTAGTCGAAGTCACTAAGAATTATAAATAAGACCTCCAAGGAGAAGAAATGATATGTTAACGATAAAGAACGCCCTTGCCTATGTATGGCGCAAAAAAATAAAAACACTGATTATCTTTTTAATCCTGTTAGCCATCTCTACTTTAACACTTGGCAGTATTGCTGTTAAAAATGCAACAGACGCTGCTTCAAAAGAGACTTTCAAAAATATCACTAGCAGTTTCTCAATGCAGATTAACCGCGAAGTGAACCAAGGTACCCCTCGCGGAGCAGGAAATCTTAAAGGCGAAGATATCGAAGCTGTGGAAAAAGTTAAAGGTATCTCTGGCTACATCAAACGAATGAATGTTGTCGCTGACTTAATTGATCACCAATTGGTTGAATCTGGAGAAACCGACTTTGAAAGCGAAGATAGAAAACAAAAATTCGGCCGTGCCATTATGGCAACAGGTATCAACGATTCATCTAAAGATGATAAATTTACCGCAGAAACCTTCAAACTAGTTGAAGGTAGACATATCAACAAAAATGACAAAAATGTTGCTTTAATTCATAAAGATTTTGCAGAAAAGAACAAACTTAAAGTCGGCGATACGATTAATATAAAATCGAATACTTATGACTATGATAACGTTCGCAAAGCTAATAAAACGACTAAAGTGACAGTTATCGGAATTTTTGACGGGAAAAATAAAGGAGGCGTTTCTAGTCCTCAAGAATTGTATGAAAATACCTTTATCACAGACTTAGAAACGACTAAAACTTTACAAGGTTCAACAGATAAAAACGCTATTTATCAAGATGCTACTTTCTTTGTAAATGGTAGCCAAGATATTGATAAAGTGATGGCGAAAGTAAAAGAAATATCATCTATTGATTGGGAAGCCTACACCCTTGTTAAGAGCACAAGCAACTTCCCAGCACTTCAATCTTCTATTAACGGTATTTACGGCGTTACTGGAAACCTCTTAATCGGAACTCTAATCTTTGGAGCGATTGTTCTTACGCTAGTCTTGTTCTTATGGATCAATGGTCGTAGAAAAGAAATGGGAATCATGCTTTCAATGGGAATTAGCAAAACAAAGATTTTCTTCCAATTTATCACAGAAGTTCTCTTTGTAAGTATATTTAGCTTCATTGGTGCTTACTTTGCAGGTAGTGCTGTCAGCAAGGTGATGGGAAATAGCATTTTAAAACAAGTTACCAGTGGTATTGCTGAAAAACTAGCTCGAGAAGGTAAGAGCGCCAATCTTGGAGGCGGGGCTGAAGTGGATGGCTTTAACAAGACCCTCACTAGCCTCAATGTACATGTATCTCCTGATGATATGACCAAGGTGGTCATCTTTGGACTTGCGATTATCATCGTTTCCGTCCTCATTGCTTCAATCACGCTCCTTAGTAAGCAACCAAAAGACTTACTAATGGGAGATAACAGCAAATAAGATATCAATGAGTTCAGACAAAATCGGTCCGTCAGCTAAGTTGACGGACCGATTTATTTTATAGACAGCTAGACTGACTCTCGGATGAAATGACGTGAGGTTCGCTTTGTCGACTTGGTCGATAAAATGAACCGCTTTGGATTGGCTCTGTCGACCCAGTCGAAAAGATAAATGACTTTTAGTTTACCACGTCGACCCGGTGGACGAGATAAACTACTTTTGGTTTGCTCCGTCAGCCCAGCGGACAAGGTGAAACTCTTTTGATTTACTCTGTCAGCCCGGCGGACGAGGTGAAGCTCTTTTGGTTTGCTCCGTCAGCCCGGCGGACGAGGTGAAACTCTTTTGATTTACTCTGTCAGCCCGGCGGACGAGGTGAAGCTCTTTTGGTTTGCTCCGTCAGCCCGGCGGACGAGGTGAAACTCTTTTGATTTACTCTGTCAGCCCGGCGGACGAAATGAAACTATTTTGGTTTGCTCTGTCAGCCCGGCGGACGAAATGAAGCACGTTGGATGTGGCTCACTTGCCTATTGTTGCCCTCTTTTTTGCTGCCAGTCCTACTGATTGTTTACTGATTTTTACAGTTCTTTTGATGTGCTTTCAGCTTCTTCATGGCCCAGTCGTAGTGACTCGATGTGCAGCTGACAAAGTAGGAGCCAAGGGTACTCCCACCAACCCATTTATAAACGCTCTTTGAAAACAGCTCTTCATTTGTAAAGGTTTCAGCCAGGGTTAGCACTTTTTCCTGTGATTGATGAAGCAACTTGATTGCTTTTTCTAGCGGTGTCTGTTGATGTTTTTGCCAAAATGCCACATTCATCTCACCATAGCTTCTCCAATTATAAGGTGCTGGCAAAAACGATTTTTCGACACCATTTTGATTGGAATGCACCCAATCCAAAAGCAATTGTTGCCACTCATAAAGATGAATGAGAACATCTCTGAGGTTTTTATCCCTCTTCCAATGCGCCTCTTTCTTTTTTTCATCTTTTGAAAAATCAAATGGAGTCTTTAACTCTTCTTCTGTTAATTGGGAAATCAATGACTGCAGCTTTGCATATTGCTGCGTCGCTGCACTGATCAACTCAGTCTTGCTAGTAGGTCTTACCATGTTGTGTTCTCCTTTTTTAATAAATCATACAACAAATAACCTGACAACCTCTGTCATATTTTTAGTTTTCTCTTTATTTTTGTCTCATTTTTTCTTTGATTTCACATTGACAGTCACAATCACCACAGTTCCCCTTTCCCTTAATGATGTGGTGCAGCGCTGCGCCAGCTAAAACTAAAATAATGATAAATACAATAATCGTGGACATAATTTCTCCTATACTATTTGATGTGTCAGACTATCTAAAGTGATAACTTCTATTTTTTCTTTCCGTGGTTTTCTAAAGATGAAATAGAGACCAACTGCTACAACGAATAAAGCAAAAATAGTCCCAAAAGATATTCCTTTTCCATATAGCAACGCTTGACCAAACTGATAAATCACAAGACTAACATTATAAGCCAATAGCGTTTGGAAAGATATGGCAATCCACGTCCACTTTGCATTGCCCATTTCCCGATGAATCGCACCAATCGCTGCAAAACAAGGAGCACAGAGCAGATTAAAGACAAGGAATGAGTAAGCGGAAAGTGCCGTATAATGCTGTTGAAGATTGGTCCACAACTCTTTGGTAGTCTCTGTCGCATCTGTCACTTTATACAAAATCCCAAAAGTGGAAATCACCGTTTCCTTCGCCAATAAGCCGGTAATAGCCGCAACCGTTGCTCGCCAATTGCCAAAGCCAAGAGGGCTAAAGATCCAAGCTAGCCCCTTTCCTAATGCCGCTAAGATACTATCTTCCGTCTCAACCGCCTGCAAGCCAAAGTTATAGGAACTAGCAAACCAAATGAAAATATTGGTCACAAAGATAATCGTTCCAGCACGCTTAATGAAGCTCAAAGCCTTCTGCCCTGCATAGCGCAAAACCGTTTTGACTTGTGGCAGGTGGTAACTCGGCAACTCCATGATAAAGGGCGCTACTGCTCCACCGAGACTCGCTGTCTTTTTCAAAGCAATCCCTGATAAGACAATCGCTCCCATTCCGACAAAATAAGCACTTGGTGCAATCCAAGGATTGCCGGGGAAGAAAGCTCCCGCAATCAAGGAAATAATCGGCAACTTGGCAGAACAAGGCATAAAGGTTGTTGTCATAATGGTAATTCTACGGTCACGTTCATTTTCAATGGTTCTACTCGCCATGACACCAGGAACGCCACACCCCGTCGAAATCAACATGGGGATAAAGGATTTTCCAGATAAACCAAACCGCCGAAAGATTCGATCCATTACAAAGGCAATTCGGCTCATATAGCCGATGTCTTCCAAGATACCCAAACAGATAAATAAGACAAAAATCTGAGGCACAAAGCCTAGCACAGCTCCGCAGCCTGCGATAATCCCATCAATGATTAAAGATTGAAGCCAGTCGGCTACAGCTAATTGCTCTAGCAATGATTTAACACCATTTGGTATCCATTCTCCAAAGAGGACATCGTTTGTCCAATCCGTTCCCATCGTTCCAATCGTTTGAATGGAGAGAAAATAGACCAGCCACATAACAACTGCAAAAATTGGCAAGGCTAAATAACGATTGGTCACAATACGGTCAATCTTATCCGACAAACTCAATTGATTGACATCAGCTTGCAGCGCCATTTTGACTGCTGACTCAATAAACTCATAGCGCGCATTAACAACAATGGTTTCTGCGTCTTCAGTGTAGATTTCCTCCGTAATCCTAATCGCATCTTCAATCTCCGCTTTTTGGAAATCAGACAACACCAACTGTTCGGATAATTCTTTATCGCGTTCAAAAAGCTTAATGGCATAAAAACGAGCCTGTTTTTGAGGTACAGCATCTCCTAAAATACGGATAATTTCTGACAAAGCCGCTTCAAAATGATTGTCGTAAGCTGGATATAAAGCCTCTTCTACCTGATTCATCACTCGCATGACCTGCTGCATGACTTGGTCAATCCCTGTCTTTTTCAAAGCACTGGTCGCTACGACCGGCACTCCTAGCTGGTAGCTTAATTTTTCTGTATCAATCCATTTTCCTTGTTTTTCAACGACATCGCTCATATTTAAAGCCAGCACAACTGGAATTCCCGTCTCAATCAATTGCAAACTCAAGTACAGATTCCGCTCTAAATTGGTCGCGTCAACCACATCCAAAATAGCATCCGCATTGCCACTCAAAAGATAATTTCTACTGACCATTTCCTCAGAAGTATAAGGAGACAACGAGTAAATTCCCGGTAGGTCTTGGATAATGATTTCTTTATTTTTGCGAAATAACCCACTTTTCTTTTCAACAGTCACTCCGGGCCAATTTCCCACATGCTGGCTACTACCGGTTAGAATGTTAAATAAACTGGTCTTTCCACTATTCGGATTTCCCGCAAGCGCTAATTCTTTCATCCTTTTGCTCCCTTTTCGCTTTTCACAACACTAACCAGACTCGCTTCTGACTTTCTCAACGTCAAATCGTAACCTCTCAACTTAATTTCTAATGGATCACCTAATGGTGCGACTTTCTGCAACTGAACTTTTGTGTTTTTCGTCAAACCCATGTCCATCAACCGTCGTTTTAAAGCACCATCTGCATGAATTGCTTCGATGTATGCCGAATCTCCAACAGCTAACTCAGATAAAGGAAGAGCTGAGCGGTTGCTATCTTTCAGAACAACGTCCAACTTTTCCAAAATGGAATTGTCCAAAGCAATCCTCGCAGCTCGAACTAAGAGAATGGCTGTATCATTCGTTTTGGAAATCACTTGGATCAAACTTCCTGTCTTAATCCCTAGATCAGCTAAATGACGGACACTCGCTTCCTCTAGATCGATTCCGACAATTTCATATTCTGTTATTAATTTTATTTGAGATAAATCCATACTCTCTCCTTTTCATTTTGTCAAGAAATATGCTTACTACCATCATTAGTATACCACTTTTTTCTAAGAATTTCTGACAATTCTAAGATAGATAAGCAAAAATTATTGCAAAATAAATATCCCCTAAGCAGGTGCCTAGAGGATATCTTATTAGAGACTAGCAAATTAATACAACAATTCATAAATTTCTATAGCAATCAAATCAATGCTGTCAAATGTGTAAGTTTCACGCGCTGCAACATCGCGAAGAGTGAATACTGAGCCATTTTCTTCGTCATAGCTATAAGTTACTTCTGCTACAACAACCCCGTCACGTTCAAAATTACGTTTCAAATTGCCGCCATCTTTTGTCATAGCATCTAAACGATTGATAATTCTTACTAAATGTGATTCCATTTTCCTTCTCCTATTCATTTATACGTTACTATTTTACCACAAATGAAAGATGAAATACCAGCAAAAGACCCATTTTTGGTAAATTTAACACAAAATGAAATGCTCAAATATAAAATTCTATCTTTTAACACTTTATTCTTGCAATGTTTTAGAATACTGCTATAATGAAAATAAGAAATTTGACTATTATTGACCAATTGATTTCCGTCAAGCAAATTTTAAAAGAAAGAGGTAGCACATGCTTTGTCAAAATTGTAAAATAAACGAATCAACTATTCACCTTTACACAAATGTGAATGGAAAACAACACCAAGTTGACCTCTGTCAAAATTGTTATCAAATCATGAAAACAGACCCAAATAATGCCTTATTTCGTGGCATGACCAATATGAACAATCAAAATAATTTAGACCCTTTTGATGATTTCTTTAGCAATCTAGGGAATTTTCAAAATCATCAAGAACCGCAGACCCCTCCTACTCAATCAGGTGGCGGATACGGTAACGGAGGCTATGGTTCCAATCAAGGTGGCAGCACGCGCCAACAAGTACCACAACAACCCAAAGACCTCCTAGAAGAATTTGGTATCAATGTAACTGAATTTGCTCGGCGGGGCGAGATTGACCCTGTAATTGGTCGTGACGAAGAAATTGTGCGCGTCATTGAAATCCTCAATCGTAGAACGAAGAACAATCCTGTCCTCATCGGAGAGCCCGGTGTCGGTAAAACAGCAGTTGTCGAAGGCTTGGCTCAGAAAATTGTAGACGGTGATGTGCCACATAAACTCCAAGGCAAAGAAGTCATTCGTTTAGATGTCGTTAGTTTGGTTCAAGGAACTGGTATCCGTGGTCAATTTGAAGAACGAATGCAAAAACTCATGAACGAAATTCGCTCTCGACAAGATGTTATATTATTCATTGATGAAATTCACGAAATTGTTGGAGCTGGTTCTGCTGGCGATGGAAATATGGATGCTGGAAACATCCTAAAACCAGCACTTGCTCGCGGTGAACTCCAATTAGTCGGTGCCACAACTCTTAATGAATACCGGATTATCGAAAAAGATGCTGCACTGGAACGCCGTATGCAGCCTGTAAAAGTTGATGAACCAACAGTTGAAGAAACGATCACTATCCTCAAAGGTATTCAAAAGAAATACGAAGACTATCACCACGTCAAATACACAGACGATGCCATTGAAGCAGCAGCTGTCTTGTCCAATCGTTATATCCAAGATCGCTTCTTGCCTGATAAGGCCATTGACTTGCTAGACGAAGCAGGCTCTAAGATGAATCTGACACTTAACTTTGTCGATCCAAAAATCATTGATCAACGATTGGTAGAAGCTGAAAACCTCAAGGCACAAGCTACTCGTGATGAAGATTTTGAAAAAGCTGCTTATTTCCGTGACCAAATTGCCAAATACAAAGAAATGCAGCAAAATAAAATGGCTGATCAAGATACGCCTCTTATCAGTGAAAAAACCATTGAACATATCATTGAGCAAAAGACAAATATTCCAGTTGGCGACTTGAAAGAAAAGGAACAATCACAATTGATTAGTCTGGCTGATGATTTGAAAGCTCATGTCATTGGTCAAGATGATGCTGTTGATAAAATTGCGAAGGCCATTCGCCGTAATCGAGTTGGACTAGGTACACCAGACCGACCAATTGGTTCTTTCCTTTTTGTTGGGCCAACCGGTGTCGGTAAAACAGAACTTTCTAAGCAATTAGCGATTGAACTCTTTGGCTCAGCTGACAGCATGATTCGTTTTGATATGAGTGAGTATATGGAAAAACATAGCGTAGCAAAACTCGTCGGAGCGCCTCCAGGTTACGTTGGCTACGAAGAAGCTGGACAATTAACAGAACGTGTACGTCGTAATCCTTATTCTCTCATTTTACTTGATGAAATAGAAAAAGCTCACCCAGATGTTATGCACATGTTCCTGCAAGTTCTTGACGATGGACGTCTGACAGACGGACAAGGTCGGACAGTCAGTTTCAAAGATACAATTATCATCATGACTTCAAACGCCGGTACTGGCAAAGTTGAAGCAAATGTTGGCTTTGGAGCTGCTCGAGAAGGCCGAACAAATTCTGTCTTAGGTGAGTTAGGTAACTTCTTTAGTCCAGAATTTATGAACCGTTTCGATGGTATCATTGAATTCCAATCTCTAAGCAAAGAAAATCTCCTAAAAATCGTAGATTTGATGCTCGAAGATGTAAATAATCGCTTAGCTGTAAATGATATTCACCTAGATGTGACAGATAAAGTCAAGGAAAAATTAGTTGACTTGGGTTACGATCCGAAAATGGGAGCTCGTCCTCTGCGTCGGACAATCCAAGATCACATCGAAGACGCCATTACAGACTACTACCTTGAACACCCAAGTGAAAAAGAACTCAAGGCTATCATGACAAGCAACAGCAAGATTGTCATCAAATCAGCTTCAGCTAAAAAATCTGAAAACGAAGCTGACAAAGAAATCCAAACACCAGCAGATGACAATTAATTAGACATGAAAGTCGCTCCTTAGAAGTCTAGGGAGTGACTTTTTAGTTACTGAACACTGTATCTTAAAATTGTCTTTAGTTTCTCTGGAGCGGTGCGATTTTTATTGTTCAAATAAATTTCACGATGATATGCTGTGCAGCGTTTTAACCCATTTTCTTGACAGAAAGCATCCATTTTCGCGAAGGTTTGTGGTTCATCGTCAAATGGTCCTACATGAAGCATGGCAACGCTGCTTCCTTCGCTTATTCGTTCAAAGCGAATCTCATTATAAAACGGATTTGGTTTTTTCACTTTTACTTTTTCGAGAGCTGTTTCAACCATTTCATTTGTAATAAACTCTGGCTGAGCAATCATAATCGTATAAACCAAGTCGTCTTTTACCAAAGTCTCTGCTTCTGTTTGCTGCCAAATCCCTTCCAAAGGGTAAACGGTAAAATCAATAAATTCCTGATGATGAGCAGTTTTTTTATACTCCATTTTAATCGCATAAGCGAGGGAATAAAGAGCAGAAACCCTTTCTGAAAAGTCAGCTTTATTTGGATTTCCTTGACCATTTAACATGATAAATGACTGCACAGGGTGTTCAATGACCACAGGAGTTTTTGGACCTTGATAAAGTTTTTTATCTAATTTTCTCCATTCATATTTCATTTGTTTGCTCCTTTCATTTTTCTATCATGAGTATAACAGAAGAAACTTGTCGTCTGGTGTCAACTTTTATATAAAAGTAAAATTTGTTTGAAGATTTTTCTTCTGTTTTCCCATATTTTTTATAATAGATATTCTGTTTTTTCAAAAGAATCAGAAAATTTCAATTTTTCTATTGTTTTTTTGAAATAAGATGTTATAATAGACAACAAGAAAAATAAAAAAGGAGTTACGTTATGTTGATTATAGCTATGATTATCATTATTTATAGTATCTTATCAAGGCGTAGCTACCGTTTTAAAATGGGATAATCATCTCCATTTTTACATGACTCCGCCTTATTCTCATTTGGGATAGGGCGGATTTTATTTTTCAAAAATAAAGGAGTTTTTTATGACAAAAGAAAACACAACCGCATCACTTACCCCTAAATCATTCTTGCATAAAGTTCTAAACGGAACCGCAATTGGTGTTATCGTAGCCTTGCTGCCTAACTGTATCTTTGCCATTATTTTCTCTTTAGACTTTCTCAAAAATAATACTTTCTTTGCAACTTGGAATGTGGCTAACGTTCTTTTCCAAGCCACTTTATCTGCCGTAATTGGAACGCTGGTTGCCTTGGAATTTAATTTAAAAGGAATGAAAGCTGCGCTTCTGACAGCCATTGCTTTTGTTAGTTCTGGTGCTTCTAGCAAACTAGCTGGAGCAACGGAGTTATTAGGATATGTTCAAAAGCAAAAAGCCCCTGCTGAAATTACCGCAACTGCAAACAAAATGGTTACTGGATTCTACACGACCGGTACAGGGGACATTATCAATGTCATGCTAATTTGTGCCCTTAGCGTTCTCGTATTGCTCTGGCTAGAAGGAAAATTTGAATCCTTTAATTTCGTTCTTCTGCCAATCGTTGGATCGTTTCTTGCGACTGTGGGGCTATTTACACTTCCTTATATCAAAATGATTTCTAGCTTAATTGGGCAAGGAATCATCTACTTTACGGATCTTCAGCCTTACTTAATGAGTGTTCTCATCTGTGTTACTTTTGCTATCTTAATCGTGGCTCCAATCTCAACTGTTGCAATCGGTCTTGCCATTGGACTAAATGGACTCGCTGCTGGTGCTTCTGCTATGGGAGTCGGAACAACTTGTATCGTCCTTGTTGTTCATTCATTCTTCGTCAATAAACCTGGTGTAACTGCTGCTGTCGCCCTTGGTTCAATGAAAATGATGATGACCAATGTCTTTGAACATCCAATCTCTTATGTTCCTATCATTGCAACTTCTGCTGTAACTGGACTATTGGTTCCCCTCTTCACCATTATCGGGACGCCTGCATCAGCAGGTTTTGGACTCGTTGGTCTGACAGGACTCTTCGCTTCTGTTACAGGCGGACTTTCCATGGGACTGGCAATCTTAGCTTGGCTTGTCATCCCAACAGTCGTTGCCATTCTTTTCCGTCTTCTCTTTGAAAAAGTGCTCAATTTATACACAGCAGATATTTTCAAATTTGAACCTTAAAATGCTTGAAAGTCTTGACAGCACTTGATTTCTGCATTATGATATTAGTAGCATATAAGAAAGAGTGGAAACCATATGACAGTCGCAACTTTTGGAGAAAAGCAAGAAGGTGTTCAATATGTGAATCGCTATGGCGTTTATGCAGTTATTCCAGATGAAAAGCAAGAAAAGATAATTTTAGTGCAAGCCCCCAACGGTGCTTGGTTCTTGCCCGGAGGCGAGATTGAGCAAGACGAAGATCACTTGACTGCTTTAAAACGTGAACTGATTGAAGAGCTTGGTTTTACTGCTCAAATCGGTCAATATTACGGACAAGCAGATGAATATTTTTATTCTCGCCACCGCGATACCTATTTTTATAACCCCGCTTACATTTATGAAGTAAGCCAGTACGAGCAATCGCAAGCACCTTTAGAAGATTTTAATCAGCTCGCCTGGTTTCCAATCGAAGAAGCTATTTCCAAATTAAAACGCGGCAGTCATAAATGGGGAATTGAAATGTGGAAAAAGAATCATAAAGTATGAGAAATTGTTCACATTTCTTATGAAAAAGTGCTATAATAGGAATAGAATATAGGAGGAAGTCAGATGAAGCTTATTAATACGACAAACAGCCATGCACGCCTTGTACAAAGTCAATTAGAAAGTACAGATGCTACACTAGTTGAGACTTTTTCCGCTGGAAATACAGACGTCGTCTTTACGCAAGCACCTTTTCATTATGAAATTCTGATTTCAAATAAACACCGCGCCATTCGCGAACAAGAAGTTGAAAAAATTCGAGAATTTTTTCTGAAACGAAAAATTGATACAAAATCGATTGATGCCTCTCGAATTAAGACACTCTATTCAACAAACCTCATTGAAATATCCATCCCAACTAAATAAGCCCGTCAAGGCTTATTTTTTTGTTTAAAAAAGAGTGAATTTGCAACTAAGTGCTCAATCCACTCCCGTTTTATTTCTGTCTGACATAGTTCATCATGTCATATGGTAATGTATTGGCGGTTTCTTTGAGAGAATAATTTTCTAAATTATTGACATTTTGACGGAGAAATTTTGCATAACTAGCTGAAATCAGCTTTTCGTGTTCATATTCAAAAATAATCTTCCGCTCCAAATAATAGCCTCGTAGCATTTCCTTAATATTATTCGGTTTGATACGCGTGATAACCCGTTCAATAAAAGCACTGCTTTCAATAATTGCCGTCTCACGAATACGCGAATCTTGCAAGAAATTGATAAGCGCAGTATTATAAACACCCTTCAGATTTTCTAAACTCCCGATAATTACTTCTGTATTGGCTAGATACAGTTCGGCAATCTCTTCTCTTTCAGCCTTACTAGGCTTTGCTCTATCTTGATTGAGCCAATTACGAAAAGTAGAGCCAAATGTAACAATCTCATGCAGCAATAAGCGAGTCATTCTGAAAAAGCTAATCAAAAAATAAGTGAAGCGCGAAGCAAGATTGCGGTTGATTCTTTGCTCCATATTCCATAAATAACGTTGGTAAATAGAGTAGGCATAATTGCTCATTTTTCTTTCTTCATAGGCTTGTTCCAAACCGTCACTTTCAATACTCAGCATCAGCAATTGCAAATCTGTCAAATCTTTTTGAACAGATTTTCCTTCTTGCTCCAGGATAAGATGCTCGATTCGTCCATGATAATTATCAATAGCCGCATAAAGCGGAGCTTTGACTTTGGTATGCTTCAAATCTTCTTCTAATTCTTGGACAACGTCATTTAAAATAGCAATATGCATGAGGTAGTCGGATGATTCTTCCTTATTTTCTGATAAACGAGGCAACACTACCAGTCCTGTCAAAAAACTAAGCAATGTAACTCCAGCCACCAAGAAAAGCAAGAGAGGATATTCCTGCTCTAAAGCTGTTGGAATCAAGAGAATAGTTGCAATGGATACTGTTCCTTTTACGCCTGAAAAAGTTAACAGAGCAATGTCTCTCCAATATTTCGACATTCTCTTTTTCAAACGCAGGCTTCTCCAGAAATAAAAGCCATAAATCATGACAAAACGAATGGCAAATAGCACAATCGTCAGCAAAAGAATCGTTAGAAGGAGCCAGAGATTATCATAAACCGGACTTTTCAAAATGGGTTCAGCTATCGTTTCTAACTCAATCCCTAAAATGACAAAGACCGATCCATTCAGCATAAATGTGACAGTTTGCCAAATCGTATCTGTCACGGTATCAACTTGAGCTTCTAATAAAGTAATCCTTTTAAAACGACTAGCCTTAAAAATCCCTGCCACGACCACTGCAATAATTCCTGATACATGGAGTTCTTCGGCCAAAAAGAATGTCAGCAACGGTAAACTTAATTCTAACAACAGTTCTCCTGCTGTGTTTGAGGCTCGCACCGTATACAGCAGCTTTTGCAACTGACGATTTAAAAAAGCAGTCAAACCACCCACGATAAAACCGCCAATGATTGAAAGGATAAGTGAGATGCTGGCTTCTTGAGCTGAAAATTTCCCTGTTGTCCAAGCCGTCAGGGCAAATTGAAAGGCAACTAAACCACTCGCATCATTTAGCAAGCCCTCCCCTTTCAAAATATTTTCTACACGTTTTGGAAAGGTAAAGCGCTCAGATAAGGACGCAAAAGCCACCAAATCAGTCGGACCCAAGGCGGCTCCAACCGCGATACAAGCTGCAAGAGGAAGGTACACCCATAGCCAATGCGATAAAAAACCAAGACTCAAAGTTGATAGAAAAATAACTGGAAAAATCAGATAAACAACAATCTTCCAGTGCTTAAGAATACTGGTGATATCGCTTTCTTCTGCTTCTCGAAACAGTAGCGGTCCAATGATTAAAGCTAGAAACAGCTCTGTCTCTAAATGAAACGTTCCAACTGGAATGAAAAATCCCAAGCCAATCCCTAATAGAATTTGTATGAGTGGCGTTGGCAAGCTTGGAAATAGCTTGTTGGTGGCATTTGAAACAATCAGAACAGATAAAAAGATAATAATATAAAGGAGTAAGTCCACATTTTCCTCCTTTATTTTTGTTTACAGCATTTTTCAAAAAGCATCTTCTGCTCGGAGATTTTTTGCTCTATTTTCGATAAATCGCGATGCTCAATCATTTTTTGACAGCGCTCCATTTCAAGATTGACTAATTTTTTCTTAATTCGAAGCATTTTTTTGCTCATCTGCGCATCATTTACTTGCTTTGCTAAGATTTCTCCATTGGTTGAATCTAAATATTGACTGCGTAAGCAGTTCAATTTTTCATGTAGATATTGCTTATCCATTGTTCTCTCCACTTAGGTCATTTTTAATTTCTCAATCATCACTAAAAAGGGAGGCTGATTGATTTGGTTGATTGTTTTATAAAGGGCGACAGTAAATTCCTGCTGCGGCAATTGACTGACAAAGTCTAAAACTGCATCTCGCTCCACATCACCGCCTGCATGCCCATAATAAATCATGACTGCAATCCGACCGCCAATTACTAAACGCTGACATAATTTTTCCAAAGCCTGAATAGTTGTATGTGGCTGCGTAATCACTGTTTTATCTGCCGACGGAAGATAGCCTAGATTAAAAATAGCTGCTTTAATACTTTCAACATATTGATCCACATTTTCGTGACCTGTCAAAAGCAGTTCAACATTGTCCAATTTAGCTTCTGCCAAGCGCTTGGTGGTTTGTTCAATAGCTTGCTCTTGAATATCAAAAGCATAGACTTTTTTAGCTAATCGTGCCAAGAAAAGTGTGTCGTGCCCATTCCCCATAGTGGCATCAACGACGATGTCTTCATCAGTCACTACTTCCTCTAAAAAAGCATGTGCCATTTGTAATGGTCTTAACATATAAATCTTTGCTCCTTTGCTTTACACCCTTGAACACTGCTACGACGGTTCATTTCTTGCTCAATCGCATTGAGCACTTCCCATTTATTGAGGCTCCACATGGGCCCAATTAACATGTCCCGTGGTGCATCACCTGTAATCCGATGAATGACGATATGCTTAGGGATTATTTCTAATTGATCACAGACAATAGAAACATACTCATCTTGGCTAAGTAGCTGCAAGCGTCCTTCATGATAATCTCGTTGCATCCGTGTGTTGGTCATTAAATGCAAAAGATGTAATTTAATCCCTTGAATGTCATTGTCTGTCACACAGCGGCGAACATTTTCTATCATCATTTCATGAGTTTCACCAGGCAAGCCATTGATTAAGTGGGAGACAATCTCGATTTTTGGAAATTTCCGCAAGCGTTGAACCGTTTCAACATATAATTCATAGGAATGTGCGCGGTTAATCAATTGCGAAGTAGCTTCATAAGTCGTCTGCAAGCCTAGTTCCACCGTCACATGCATGCGTTCAGACAATTCTGCTAAATAGTCAATCGTTTCATCAGGTAGGCAATCTGGTCTGGTACCGATATTGATACCTACAACCCCTGGCTCATTGATGGCCTGTTCATAACGCTCACGAATAACTTCTACCTTATCGTGGGTATTGGTGAAATTTTGAAAATAAACTAGATATTTTTTGACTTCAGGCCACTTTCGATGCATGAAGGCAATTTCTTTATAAAATTGTTCACGAATCGGTGCTTCAGGAGCTACAATCGCATCACCAGAACCTGACACCGTACAAAAAGTACAGCCACCATGAGCAACCGTTCCATCTCGATTGGGACAATCAAAGCCCGCATCAATCGGAACTTTAAAAGTCTTCTCTCCAAATAGTTTTCGATAATAAGCATTCAAAGAATTATAAGGTTTCATAACTTTCATTGTACCACAAAATAAAACAGAACTCGCGCTCGGAGTTCCATTTACACTTTACTAATATCCGTTGGCCTCCATTGGTGTTTTTTTAAATCCACACAGCCATTCGTTTTAAAAGTCACTCCTTCGACCCAAAGGAGATGTCTCTGCTCCTCCCACGCTGGCGCTAAGCGTCCTGCGGAATTAACCACACGATGGCAAGGATACTTCCCATAAAGTCCAGCCTGAGACAGGACGCGACCTACCAAACGAGCATTTCTTTCTCGCCCAATCAACTGCGCAATTTGCCCATATGTCGCTACGCTCCCTAAGGGAATACAGGACACAACTGATAAAATTTGATGTACTAACTTGTCATTTAACACTTTTCGCATCATCTTTTTCCTTGTAGCAATGCTATTTTTGTTTTCCTTTGAAACGCCATTGAAAACGCAACTTATCATAATAAGGAAATTCAACATGCAAAATTCCTAGACCTAAGAGAAAGCTTCCCAACACATCTGTCGGATAATGTACTCCCAGATACACACGTGACGTCATAATGATAAAAATCATCACAATCATCAAACTTTGCAAGATACGCTTCGTCTGCACTGATTTTATTCGTTGACTAACGATAATCAACAGCGTACCAAAGATTAGTGTAGAAGCCAAGGCATGTCCACTCGGAAAAGAAAATCCACCTTCTTCTACTAAATGTTGAATAGCAGGACGCGAATGTTGATAGATATTTTTCAAAAAAGCAACTAAAAGCCCCGTCAAGGCAAGATTCCCAATTAAAAGAATCGCCTCACTCCACCATTTCTTATAAAGGAAAAAACCAGCCAAAACTGCGACCCAGGTCATAATAACGGGCGTATTAATCAGACTCGTTACGCTAGAAAAGAAAAATGTCAAAGTATGTGGCAAATCTCCACGCAAAATTGTCTGAATTGGCCAATCAAAGCCTTTTAAATAATTAGGATGAAACTTGACAACATATCCTAAAATCACAAAAAGTAAAAGGGCAAAAGAGCCCTTGGTTAAAAACGTTTGTTTATTTTTCATACTTGATTAAAATTGGTTTCAAAAGCAGATAAATCAGCCAGAAGGCAACTGCAAAAACCACACCTTCTAATAGATTAAATGGAATGACCATTGCAAATAGATAGTTTGCCACGCCCAGAATCTTTGAAATATCAAAATTAGCAAATGTTGCATAGAGTGGAATAGCATAGGCATAGTTGAGAATCAGCATTGCCAAGGTCAATCCGAGCGTCCCCACCACAGAAGCGATTAGAAAACGAACGGTTGTCTGCTCTTTTTTCCAAATCAAAGCAAAAGCAATTACGAAAACAGCAACCGCAATGATATTCATCGGCAAGCCAATATAAGTATTGACGCCTTGATTGTTCAGCAGCAGTTTGAGCACCGAACGAACCAATAAAATGCTCAAAGCACCACCTAAATCCAGCACCACTAATCCCAGTAAGATTGGTAAAATACTGAAATCTAGCTTTAAAAAGCTAGCCCCCGGTAAAATCGGGAAATCAAAGAACATCAGCAAAAATGAAATTGCTGAAAGAATGGCAACAACAGCCATTTTGCGTGTATGTGTCATAACAGGTTCCTCCAATTTATAAAAATTAGAGAAGCTGGAAGGCTTGCTGAAGAACGATTTCTCTAAATCAACGGAACCTTTGAAATAGTATAAGAAAATCTCCTTAAATAAAATTTAAAAGCTGTACTTTTAGACCTTCTTCATTGCCTTTCGTCTTCTCCCATCCAGACTATACTGTCGGTTGTGGAATTGCACCACATCAGCTTACGCTCGCGGACTTAAAACAGCTATCCAGTTGGCAAAGATTTTGTTTTTAAATGAAGTGGCGTTTCAAAGGTACACAAAGAAACTACAACGCTATATAAAAACAAAAGATTGTCAACGGCTGCAAATTACCGCCGGTCGGGAATTTCACCCTGCCCTGAAGACCCTTTAATCATAACAAAAAAAGCCTGCTAGAGCAAGCATTTTATCCGATGTCGTCCATTCTTTTAAGAAATCCTATTTTAATTTGTCATGTGCATAGTGATGTACTAGCTCCAAACCTGCAAAATTCTGTTGCCGCAGGGCTTCATACACCAGCATACAGACTGTATTTGACAAATTCAGACTTCTGACATGTTCATCATTCATCGGAATCCGCAAGGCTTTTTCAGAATGAGCACGCATAAAATCTTCTGGCAAGCCCTTATCCTCACGCCCAAACATGAAATAGTGATTTCCAGCAGTTGCAAAATTTTCTTCCGCATAAACCTTCTCCGCAAACTTAGAAATCAAATACAATTGTCCGTCCATTTTACTCATGAACTCTTCTAAATTGTCATAATAAGTAATGTCCAGCTTATCCCAATAATCCAAGCCAGCTCGTTTCATCTTACGGTCATCAATCGGAAATCCCATTGGTAAAATGATATGAAGAGGTGAATTGGTTGCCGCACAAGTCCGTGCGATATTTCCTGTATTTTGAGGAATTTGTGGTTCAAAAAGAACAATGTGGTTTTGAAATGTTGTCATATGTTATAGCCTTCTCATCTATCTTAGTGAACTGTAATTGCTATCAAGCAAAAAAATAGCCACACTGCCCGGAGTCAAGCTCAGCAGACAGCGTGGTTTAAGGCTCATTAACTTACATCACAACAGGTTTGAGGTAAATCAATGAGGGTACTTTCTTAGTATATCACTTTCTTAGCACATGTCAACAAAAAATGCTCAAAAACTTGAATTTTTTGTAAAATTTTGTAAAGAATTTAAAAATGATGAAATGTTTTATTAAGCCTTTTAAGTATTGAGATTAGAAAATAAAAATTAAATAGTTTTTAGAAAATACTTTGAACTCTAGTATATTCATGCTATAATAATCTTGTCGTAAGAAATAATATATAAAGGAGATTATTATGGCAAAAAAACTAAGGATAAACAAAAAAATGTTTATGCAAAAAAGAAACCCATCTACAAGCGTTGGTGGTTCATTGTGTTAATGGTGATGATAGTCGCATCAGCCCTATCACGACTAGGAATTCTTCCATCAAGTCAGCCTGGAAAATCCGTTGAAAATAGTAGTACATCCACTCAATCTAGTACTGCATCTTCATCCTTAGAAGTAACTGCTTCTCAAGAAAAAACGGAAGAGAATGCCAAGACAGACAATGGTCAAGCATTTTCTCCACAAGACGTCTCAGATGAAACAATTGAATCTATTAAAACTTATGAAGATTATCTAACAATGTTCGAGAAGATTATCGAAGACTATTATGCACAATATGAGGCAGCTGTACAAGGAACTGCACTATACGATCAGGCTACATTTGAAGAACTGAAAAAAGCGCAAGTTCAAGCATTTGAAGCTCAGAAAAAGCAATATGGTCCTTTGAAGAAGGCTCCAATTGTTGGAAAATCTGATTTAGTAAAATATTTGAAAGAATATCGCGACTCACTCAAAGATTACGTTAAGCAAATTTCAAGTTCTATCCAGTAAGTATATATATATAAATAATTTCTTTCATAGTAAAGAAGTTATTTTTTATTATCTTTGTAAAATCAAAAAATATAAATGTCCCATATACAAAATAATAGAAAATATAGAAAAGCGAAATTTAACTATAAAAACAAGGGGTTGCTATCGTCCTTACCGCCTGAGGTAAACTTCACATACAATCTTTCCTTTCTCACCAAAAAATAGATGAAATTTTAGTAAAAAAAGGGTATGATAGAGGGGTATACTTGGGAGGTATAACATGAAAATTATTGTCGTTGGTGGCGGTAAAGTAGGCTCTGCACTTTGTCGTTCACTTGTGGCTGAAAAACACGATGTGATTCTCATTGAGCAAAACGAAGCCGTACTGAATCGCATCACCAAGCGTTATGATATTATGGGCATTGTTGGTAACGGTGCCAATTTTAAAATTTTAGAACAAGCTGATGTCGGACATTGTGACATTTTTATTGCCATGACGGAGCAAGATGAAGTCAATATGATTTCAGCTGTATTAGCTAAAAAAATGGGGGCAAAAGAAACGATTGTTCGTGCTCGTAACCCAGAATATTCAAATTCTTATTTTAAAGAAAAAAATATTCTTGGTTTTTCGCTCATTGTTAATCCTGAGCTACTAGCAGCCCGGTACATTGCAAATATCATCGAATTTCCTAACGCGCTTTCTGTGGAGCATTTTTCAAATGGACGTGTCAGTTTAATGGCCTTCAAAGTCAAACAAAATAGCAACCTCTGCCAGATGACTTTATCTCAATTCCGAAAAAAATTTGGAAATGTTCTGATTTGTGCCATCGAACGCGATAACCAATTGTTCATTCCAGACGGTGAAATCACCATTTTGCAGAATGATACTATCTATGTCACTGGAAACCGAGTTGAGGTTATTCTTTTCCATAATTTCGTTCGACCAAAAGTCATAAAAAGTCTGATGCTCATTGGAGCTGGGAAAATTGCTTATTACCTACTCAATATCCTAAAAAATAGCAAAATAAAACTGAAGGTGATTGAAATCAATCCGAGACATGCTGAATGGTTTAGTCAAGAATTTCCACATTTACATATTGTTCAAGGAGACGGTACCGCAAAAGACATTTTACTAGAAGAAAGTGCTCAGCACTATGACGCTGTTGCCACTTTGACTGGTGTCGATGAGGAAAATATCATTTCATCTATGTTCCTTGAAAGCATGGGTATTCAAAAAAATATCACGAAAGTCAATCGGACTAGCTTGCTTGAAATCATTGACAGTCAGGAATTTTCAAGCATTGTAACACCAAAGAGAATCGCTGTTGACACGATTATGCACTTTGTCCGCGGACGTGTGAATGCCCAATATTCTGATTTACAAGCCATGCACCACCTTGCCAATGGACAAATCGAAACCCTGCAATTTCAAATAAAGGAAGAAAATAAAATGACTGGAAGACCACTTTCCAGCCTCAAACTGAAAAAAGGTGTCTTGATTGCTGCCATTATCCGAAATGGAAAACCTATTTTCCCAACGGGGGAAGACCACATTCAAATAGGCGACCAAATCATCGTCACGACACTAATCCAAAATATCACGCAAATATATGATTTGTTAGAGAGGTAAGCCATGAATAGAAGTATGATTCGTTTCCTCCTCTCAAAATTGTTAATCATTGAAGCAGGACTGCTACTGATTCCCCTCATTGTAGCATTTATCTATCATGAACCCAATCAAAACCTGCTCTCAATTAGCGCTACAATTGGCATTCTCTTGGCAGTCGGACTTTTAGGCAGTTCTTTTAAGCCCAAAAATCATCATATTTATGCCAAAGAAGGGGTTTTAATTGTCGCCTTATGCTGGATACTTTGGTCCTTCTTTGGGGCGCTTCCTTTTGTTTTTTCAGGACAAATTCCTCATCTCATCGACGCTTTCTTTGAGATCAGTTCAGGCTTTACAACAACTGGAGCTTCTATCTTACCAGACGTCTCTGTTTTGTCACATTCCTTACTCTTTTGGCGTAGTTTTACCCACTTAATCGGAGGTATGGGAGTACTTGTCTTTGCTCTTGCTATTATGGAAAATAATAAAAATGGTCATTTGGAAGTAATGCGAGCAGAAGTCCCTGGTCCTGTTTTTGGTAAAGTTGTCTCTAAATTAAAGGATACTGCACAAATTCTCTATTTGCTGTATTTAGCACTTTTTGCTATTTTTGTAGTGATTTATTATCTGGCAGGCATGCCTCTATTTGATAGCTTTATCATTGCCATGGGAACAGCGGGAACAGGAGGCTTTAGTGTCTACAATGACGGAATTGCTCACTATAACAGCTCTCTCATTACGTATCTAGTCAGTTTTGGAGTACTTATCTTTGGAGTGAATTTCAATCTCTATTACTTTTTACTATTGAGGAAATTTAAAGCATCCTTTGGCGATGAAGAATTGCGAACTTATCTCATTATTGTAGCATCTGCAACGATTTTCATCTGCCTTAATGTCTTTCATATCTATCAAGACCTCTCTCAAACTTTGGAGATTTCATTTTTTCAAGTCTCTAATATTATTACTACAACCGGCTTTGGTTTTGGAGACATCACGGCTTGGCCACTCTTTTCTCAGTTCATCCTCCTCATTCTCATGTGTATAGGAGGTTCTGCTGGTTCAACCGCCGGCGGTTTAAAGGTAGTTCGTTGCTTAATGCTAGTTCGCATTGCTAAAAATCAAGTATTGTCCACCCTCTCACCAAAGCGGGTATTGACTCTGCACGTCAATCATAGTGTAATTGACAAAGACACTCAGCATAAAATTTTAAAATATCTCGTTTTGTATACGATGATTATCATCTTTCTCATTTTTATCGTTAGTTTAGACAATAATAACTTGATGACAGTCGTCAGTGCCGTTCTTAGCTGTTTCAACAACATTGGGCCAATGTTAGGAACAACTGATAGCTTTGCCATCTTTGGTCCTATTTCCAAACTCCTACTCTCTCTTACCATGATTGCAGGGCGTTTAGAGATTTACCCAATGATCCTGCTCTTTATGCCACAGACATGGTCCAAACGATAGCATATCACCTGAAAATCGCTGGTCATAAAACTAATATCTCAGACTGTAGACAAACCACCATTTTGGTAGGTTTGTCTTTTGTTTTCTAGAGGAAATGCTCCTTTGGATTGTTTTTTTATTTTCTTTTATCAACTAAGTCATAAATAAAATCCGTAAGAAACCTGAATTTCCTACGGCTTCGTTTGCCTATTCTTTTATAAATACAAAATTTTGGTGAATTAAAAATTTCATAATATTAAAATTCAAGAGCAAATATTTTGACAGGGTTAAATTCTGGGTGATAAAATAGTTCAAAATAAAAACGTTTTCAAATAAGAAATAATTTTATTCTGTAGCTTCACCAGCTCTGTTTATTAACCTACAAATGATTAAGGAGTACAGAACAATGCCTTTAGAAATAATTACTAAAGAAGCATTTAAGCAACATTATCAAAAAGCGAAACGAAAATCCTTTATCCAATCCGTAGAAATGTCTATTTTATTGAAAAAAGAGGATATAATGTTGAGTTCATTGGCTTCTTTGATAACAATCAATTACAAGTATCAGCATTATTATTTAGTACAAAAATGGCAGGTGGTCCATACCTAGAAATCAACTCTGGACCCGTTGTCACTAATTATAAGTTCTTGCCTAAATTTTATGAAGAGTTAAAAATCTATGCAAAACAATTAAATGCTATGGAGCTGGTTGTGAAACCCTATGATATTTATCAAGTCTTCAATAGTAAAGGCGATCCCATTAGTACAGAAAAGAAGGAACTTGTATCTATGCTCACCAACCTGAATTACCAATTTGATGGCTTGCAAAAGGACTATCCTGGAGGTGAAGGTGATTGGCATTTTGTAAAAGACCTAGATGACTTAACAGAAGAAACATTACTAAAGTCTTTTACTAAACACGGAAAATCATTAGTCAAAAAGGCTAAAACATTTGGTATAGAACTGCATAAACTTAAACGTAATGAGCTTTATAAATTTAAGCAGATTACTTCATCAACTTCTGAACGTCGCAACTATAATGATAAGACTTTAGATTATTATGAAAAATTTTATGATAGCTTTGGAAGCAATGCAGAATTTATTATAGCGAGCATAAATTTCAAAAATTATCTGGATCATTTACAAAATAATCAGGATGAATTATCTAAAAAGATTAAATTACTACAAGATTATCTTGAAGAAAACAACCATTCCTCTGAAAAAAAACTGAATCAATTTCGAGAACTATCTAGTCAATTTGAAACGTTTGAAATACTAAAAAACGAAGTATACCAACTATTAAAAAAGTATGGAGACAAAAGTACAATATTAGCTGGCAGTCTTTTTGTATACACTCCCCAAGAAACGGTCTATCTCTTTTCTGGATCCTATCCTGAATTTAACAAATTCTACGCACCCGCTCTTTTACAAGATTATGTAATGCGAGAATCAATCAAGCGAGGTATTCCCTATTACAACCTTTTGGGTATTACTGGTCATTTTGATGGTTCTGACAGTGTATTTCGTTTTAAACAAAATTTCAATGGTTATGTCCTGAGAAAAATGGGAACTTTTAGATATTATCCTTCCCCGTTTAAACATATAACTATTCAAATAATTAAAAAAATTTTAAATAGATAAATCCTAAAATACCTTCCATGGTTTTGCTACACTTGCTTAAAAAACCATGCAAACCAATATAAAATCTTCATTAGGTGTGTAATCCTAGTGAGATCTTTGTGATTAGTAATTTGTTGTGTTCATCTCAAAAAGCAACAATAACTCTTACTCATTCTCCGCTGAGATTGGTTTACTATCTACTTCTTATCAGATAAGCTATGATGATTCTATTTAAACACAAAAAAGAATGTTAGAGACAAACTAACATTCCATAATTTTTCACTCTGATTATATTATAGAGAAAGCATTTTTGCACTATTTTAAAGTTTACCGTATAGGAACTAAATGAAACAACAATTTAGTGCGTAGTCTCATCTTCGAAACATACTACATGTTATCTTTCACTACGACTGCTACCATTCTAGCTTTGGCACGCACCTGACCCGCTACTGTCATCTCCATTGCCACAATGGCTTTTCTTTGGCCTAGTTCTTCAAGTCGAGAGATGACCGTAATTTCCTCATCAATGGGCGTTGGACTTTTATAATCTATTTCCAAGCGAGCTGTGATAAATCGTCCAATGACCGTTTCTTCTGTCAAATCTAAGCCCTTATTTTGATGAGCAAACCAGGCTGCTGAAGCGGTGCCATGACAGTCAAAAATCATGGCAATCATACCGCCAAATAGATTAGCTGGAACACCACCGGTATACTGTTGAGCTGGTGTTATCTTGCTAATGCAGCTAGTTCCGTTTAGACTAGGGTAAGTTTTCAAATGCAAGCCTGACTCATTCTTAGGACCGCATCCCCAACAATGCTGGAATTGCTCACCATAAGTATCTTGAATAGCAATATTTCTTGTTTCCAAAACCATTTGTTCTCCTTTTCAAAATTAAATTTACAAGCGCTTTCATGATTATTATATCAGTCTTTAAATGAAGAGTAAATACGAAGTAGATTCAAGATATTTTAATCGTTCGTCTAAGCTGACTTTATAGAAAAGATAGTTAGATTTCACACAGCGAATGCCTTTAAAACTTTTCAATTTTCATTGAGTATGAGATGAACCGGCAACAAAAGGCCAGCAAGAAATATAAAAAACGAGCAACTTTGATTTTCTGTTAGTTAGAATGTCAAAATTATTCGTTTTTCTTATTTGTACTATTAAGTTATAGTATTTTATAAAGAATCTCTGGTTGACCTCTTTATAGAGGATGCGTCTCAACCTTTTTCTTTGTCTTCTGCATAATTGCGCTTCAAACTAAAAACATCTGGTACAGGATCATCTCCTCCTTCTGCCCAAGGATGACAACGCAAAATACGTGCAATTCCCATTAAGACACCTTTAGCACCGTGCTTTTCAATCGCTTGAATCATGTAATTTGAGCAAGTCGGCTGATAGCGACAAGAGGGTGGAAAGGCTGGCGAGATAAACTTTTGATAAAAACGCACTGGTTCGATAAAGATTTTTTTCATCATTTTTTCTTCGTCACAGCTAGGTTATGTAACTGGCTGACCTCTTTTTTATTGAGACGGCGAGCTTCACCCGGACGAAGACCAGTTAAATTCAAATGACCAAATTGCGTACGAGAAAGTTTATCTACTTGCAAACCAACAGCTTCAAACATCTTTTTCACTTGGTGATTTCGTCCTTCATGAATGGTCAACTGAACAACCGAACGATTCTTAACCGGGTCTACTTTCAGAATTTCGTAAACCGCTGGTTTGGTTTTTTTGCCATCAACTTCCACACCTTTGGTCAAGGGACGGAGAACTTCTTTATCAGCCACCCCCTTGACACGAGCTACATAGACCTTATCAATTTCATTTCGCGGATGAATCATCTCATCTGTAAAATCGCCATCATTTGTCAAAATCAAAGCACCTGACGTATCCCAATCAAGTCGACCAACTGGATAGATTCTCTCTGTGACATTTGGCAACAAATCAACTACCGTTGGACGACCTTTGTCATCTGTCACGCTAGAAATGACACCGCGAGGCTTGTTTAAGAGATAGTACACTTTTTCTTCATTGTAAATTGGCTGACCACTGACCTCAACACGATCACCTGACTTAATCGTCGTCGCCAACTCACGAACAACTTGTCCATTCACAGTGACAAGCCCTTGTTTTATCAACTCTTCTGCCTTTCTACGGCTCGCAATCCCAGCATGGGCAATATATTTATTGATTCTCATCCTCTATCCTTTCAGTAAATAGCTGACTTTCTTCTGCCATTAACTCTGTCTCTTCTACTATTGGCAATTCTTCTAAGCTATTAATTCCCATATAATCCAAAAAATAATCCGTTGTCACATAAAGATTTGGGCGCCCTAGCACTTCTTTTTTTCCATTTTCACGAATCAAGTCAAATATCTGCAACTTTGAAATCGCACCACTAGAATTGACCCCACGAATCTCATCCACTTCCATTCTCGTAATAGGCTGCTTATAAGCAATAATGGACAAAGTTTCCAAGGCAGCTCTTGATAAACTTTGATTGATAGGGGCTTTTGAATATTCCCGCAACAATTCAGCAAAATCTTGCTTGGTAACAATTTTATAAGTATTCGACGTCTCTAACAAGGCAAGACTTGAATCTTCATCTTTTTGATACTTTTCTGCCAATTTCTCCAAACTCTGTGTCACTCCCGTAGGAGGCAGAGAGAGGAGTTCTGCCAGTTGACGGACACGCAAGCCGTCCTCGCCCGCCACAAAGAGCAGGGCTTCAATCTCTGCTAACTTACTCATTTCTTTTTCCTATTAGATAAATATTCCCAAAACTTTCTTCTTGTATCACTTGAATTTCCTGAACTTTTACTAGTTCCAATGTCGCTAAAAATAAGGTAATCACTTCATTCATATCCTTTGTTTCTGAAAAAATGGCTTGCAGAGCAATTTTTTCTTGAGAATAACAGCGCTCACGTATCACATCCATCATGTCTTCGATTTTATATTCATCTTTGACAATCGTTGTATGACTTTGAGCAAATTCTTCTCTTTTTTGCGTTATCAATTTAGAAAAAGCCAAAAATAAATCAATCGTTGTCTTATCATGGAGCAATGTTGCATCTTCATACACCAATTCAATTTTAGGTTTGGAATAATAAAGAGCTCGTTCTTCATGTTGCTCCGCCATTTTCTCACCTAACAATTTGAATTTCCGATATTCCTCAATTTGAGAAAGCAAATCTTGCTCCAAATCTTCTTCAGTTTCTAAGCTATCAGCTACTTTAGGTAAGAGTTTTCGGCTTTTAATCAACATGAGCTGACTTGCCATTACCATGTATTCACCCGTCACTTCTAACTTCATAGCTTGAAGCGTCGCTACGTAAGCCAGATATTGCTCAATAACCTCTGTAATCGGCACATCATAGATATCCATTTGGTATCTTGACACCAAATGAAGCAATAAGTCCAATGGGCCTTCAAAATCTTTAATTTTTATGTCCATTATCTGTATTTTTCCAACGTCATCATTGTTTTCAAGCCTAAATTGCGCGCAATTTCATATATTTCTACGCCTTTTTCTCGCTGGCGTAAAATATATTGCTCCCGCAAACTCTGAGCTGATAAAGTAGCTTGATTTTTTTCAATCAAAAAAGCCTCTAATTGACGAAAGCCCCATTGCCGCGAATAGCTTTTTCCATTCTTTTCTAACAAGTAAGTTCCTTCCAGAGTTGTTTCCAATTCTCCAATCAATTGGTCTGGAATGGGCACAATGCGCTTTTGACCTGCTTTCTCAATGCGAATAATCTGAAAATCCAGATTGACATCTGCTACTTTCAACTGCAAAATTTCGCTTGGTAAAAGCCCCATTTCTAAAATGAGAAGCGCAATCAAGCGACCGTTGTATTGATTTGTATCTGCATAAAAATCAGACAAATCCAAAATTTCCGCATCGTGTTCTTTCGGGATTCCCACTTTTGGCAACTCCAAACGATAAAAGTCTGAAATCAATCGTTGCTTATATAAATAATGCAAAAATTGATTGACAGCAGATAATTTTCGTTTCTGAACAGAAGGTTTAAAGTCAGCGATAGAAGCTTGGTAAATCCGCAGATTGGTCTCTGTAATTTTTGCATGGGTCACATCTACGAATTGCTCCAAATCATAAAAATAAGCTGTTCTTGAATTCTCAGATAAATTTTTTCCTTCTAAAAAGGTGGTTATTTCTTCTTTCATTTTGGATGAATCTCGTATTCATTCGCAAAACTATGCAAAAGAGCATTAACTGCTTTTAGGATAGATTTACGTGTAATAATTCCTTGAAATGTATTGTCCCGATCAACAACTGGCAAGAAGGACTCATCTACTAACTTATGCAGCACTTCTGTCAATGTAAAAGCTGGACCAACTGTCAAATCATCTTTTTTTGCCATGTGCACAATATCGGTTGTCATAAACTCCTCATCAGGAATTTCGTGCTGCATCTGATAAGACAAGATATCTGTCAGCGAAATGGTGCCAACAAACTTTTTCTGATCTGTCACCACGGGTACTCGTGAGTAGGTCATCTGACTTAACAACAAAATAGCATGATCAGCATTGTGAGTATCAATCAAAACAGCCAAGTTTTCTGCCGGTGTTAAAAAAGTATCTTCTTGCTGTAAGAGAAAATTTTCAAATTCTTTGGCAATCATCGAGTAAACTCCTTTGATAGGCGAGAATACAGTTCGTGTTGACGCGTATAATAGTCCACTTGAAATGCATCATCACTAATCTCTACCTTAGCATAAAGTCGCTCATTGATAACACCGCGCGGTTGGCTGATAGAACCTGGATTTAAAAAGAGTGTTTTTCCTTCCATCCACGCATCTGGAATATGTAAATGCCCATACAAACAAATATCTGCATTTACCTCTTGTGCCCAGAGATCCAATTTTTGAAAACCAAAATTGATCTGTTGAAGATGTCCGTGAGTTTGCGCAATAATGGTGCCGTTTAAGTCTGTCACTAAGCGATTTGGATAACCATCATAGAAATCCATGTTCCCAGCTACAACGTAAATCCCTTGCCATACTTCATCATCACTTGGCAATTCAGAATCACCATTATGAAAAATAGCATCTACTTTCCCAAGATAACGTGCCTTTATCTCTTCTACAATAGCTCGATCGCCATGAGAATCACTCATTACGATGATGGTTTGTTTTGCCATGCTGGAAATACCTCCACTAATTTTTGAACTGCTTGAGCTCGATGTGATTGAGCATTCTTTTCTTCCATTGTTAATTCAGCAGATGTTTTGCCTGTCTCCCCTACTAAAAATAGCGGATCATAGCCAAATCCATTTTCACCTTTCGGCTCAAAATTGATATAGCCTGGCCAGTCAGCCTCTACGACCAGACTTTCTTTGTCAGGACTTGCCACTACCAGAGTGGTATGAAACTGTGCAGAGCGATCTTTCAAGTCGAAAACCATTGCTAATTCATGTAGCAATTTTGCATTGTTTTCTAAGTCTGTTGCATCATTTCCAGCAAAGCGAGCAGACCAAACTCCAGGAAGACCACCTAGTGCATCCACTTTTAAGCCTGAGTCATCCGCCAATACCATTTTGCCAGTCAGCTTAGAAATGGTCTCCGCTTTCAAACGAGCATTTTCTTCAAAAGTCATTCCAGTTTCTGCTACCTCTGGCAAATCAGGATAGTCATTCAGGTTTTCAATTTTGTAGCCTAATTTTTCAAATATTTTACGAAATTCAGCAGTTTTTCCTTCATTGCGAGTAGCGACTAAAATCGTATCTCCGACTGTCAAACCTGACAAGTCTTTCTGAGAAAAGAAATCATTCAGCTGAATCCCATTTTTAGGCAAATGCACTAAAACTAACTGTTCCTTTTCCGTAATTAGAATAGCACCTTTATGAAATTGTGCCTGAAACTGTGAATCTTGGTTCTCGTTAATCATTTGCAAGACAAATTGAACAAAAGACATCATGGAGTTATATTGAATCACTGCAACAGAAAAAGACTGCTCTTCAACTACTAATTGACAGAGTTCTTCTTCCATACGACTGAGTTCTTCCGAATCAACATCCTTAAAATGGAAAGTTTCGCCACGAGAAGACCATTCTCCAACATACCAATCTTGAGTATCTTTATACTCATAAATTTTGCTACTCATAAGGTCACATGCTCCACATTTATTTCTTTGTTTAACCACGTTTCTGCAATTTCAGCAAAACTTTTTGCATTTGCTGTTGTAAAAAAGCGGTGTTGAGGAAGTTCTCCTTCTCTGCTGTGATTGATTTCAAAATAATTGAGCAAAACAGAAATGTCCCGCACGCATTCTGCTCCACTATCAATCAGTTTCACTGTTGATCCCATTACATTTTGAATGATTGGTTTTAGCAAAGGATAATGCGTACAGCCTAGCACTAAAGTATCTACCTTGCCTTTTAACGGCATCAAGCTCTCATAGACCACTTTTTTCGTAATGCTAGACGACAGCTCGTTAGACTCTACCAGTGGGACAAACTTGGGACAAGAAAGACTTGTCACCTCCACTTCCGGTAAGAGACGCTCGATTTTTTGCCGATAAATATCTGATTGAATCGTCATTGGCGTTCCAATAATGCCAATCGTCCCATGTTGAGAGGCTTTAATTGCTGCACTAGCTCCCGGTAAAATCACTCCCAAAACTGGAATATCCAATTTTTCTTTGATTTCTTCCCAAACCACAGCAGTAGCTGTATTGCAGGCGAGAACAATCATTTTGACATTTTGGGTTAAAAGGAATTGTACCAATTGCCATGTGTATTCCCGAATTTGCTCTGCAGGTCGGGGACCATAAGGAGCACGTGCAGAATCGCCAATATAAATGACTTCCTCATGTGGAAGTTGCCGCATCAGCTCACGAACAACTGTCAAACCGCCCACGCCTGAGTCTAAAAAACCAATTGGTCGATTATCCATAAGTTCTTCTTTCTAAAGAAGGGACTGGGTGCAAGTCCCAAATCCCCATTCATTTATCTCTTTAAAAATCAAATTTTATACTGTTTTAACAGCTTATTTTTTCTTTTTAGCATTTTCAAGTGCTGCTTTTTGTTGATTTTTAATTTGACGATACACTTGTTGTACCTTTGCTTCATTTGGCTTTTGTCCATTTGCAGATAGCATCGTACGAACCGCATCAATATTCAAACGTGGATTGTCTGCAAATTCTTTTTCAATTTGTTTGCGAACTAGATACATTCCAGCGAGCATGCCACCAAAAAAAGCCACAATAATCAACAAAATAGCTAATAGTAAATTCATAAATATGTAATCCTCTTTTCCCTTTTTACATCTTCTTATTATATCAAAAATTGTCTATTTTTCAAAATCAAAGCCATACAAAGTTGCGAAGTAATCCTCTGGTATTTCAGCACGCCGAATCATTCGTACACCGCCGTCTTCTTCCAGTAAAATTTCAGCTGAACGAAGTTTAGCATTGTACTGATGGCCCATTGAAAAACCATGTGCTCCTGTATCGTGAATCACTAAGGTATCCCCAATATTAGTAATCGGCAGTTCGCGCTGAATGGCAAATTTATCATTATTTTCACAAAGACTGCCGACCACATCCACTATTTCTGTCGGTCCGTCTGGGTGATCCATATTTGTAATATGATGATAAGCGCCATACATAGCAGGACGCAGCAGGTTCACTGCTGAAGCATCTACACCAATGTAAGTGCGATAAGTCTTCTTTTTATGCAATACTTTCGTCACCAATAACCCATGAGTGGCCAGCATAAAACGTCCCAGTTCCGTAAAAATTTTAACCTTTCCTAAACCTGCAGGTATTAAAATTTCCTCATAAACTCGGCGAACTCCTTGCCCAATCGCTAAAATGTCATTTGCTTTTTCTTCTGGACGATAAGGAACGCCTACTCCGCCTGAAAGATTGATAAAATCCAAGTCCACATTGGTCTCAGCTACGACCTCAACGGCTAATTCAAATAGCTGACGGGCTAATTCAGGATAATAATGATTCGTAACAGTATTAGAAGCTAATAAGGCATGAATCCCAAATTTTTTAACGCCCAAATTTTTTAAATCTTTAAATGCTTGGATGAGTTGTTCTTTGGTCATCCCGAATTTGGCTTCTTCTGGAGAATCCATAATATCTGTTCCCAACTCAAATACACCGCCTGGGTTATAGCGGCAAGAAATGATTTCTGGAATGCTCGCCACTTCCTGTAAAAATGCAACATCTTCATAAGCATCAAGATTGATAGTAGCTCCCAATTCACGCGCAAATTGCATTTCTTTTGCAGGTGTGTCATTGGACGAAAACATCATGTCATTTCCTGAAAAACCTACTTTTTGGCTCATCAAAAGTTCTACATAGCTGGCACAATCTACTCCACAACCTTCTTCTTTCAAGATTTTCAAAATAGTCGGATTCGGAGTTGCTTTCACTGCAAAATACTCTTTAAATCCTTGATTCCAAGAAAAGGCTTTCTGAAGCGCACGAGCTGTCTCACGAATTCCTTTCTCATCATATAAATGAAATGGAGTTGGAAATTGAGCAGTGATTTCAGCTAACTTTTCGCGACTAAGAAATGGTTCTTTCATAGCTAGTCTCATACTTTCTTTTCATTTGCTTTATTATATCATAAAAAAAGAAGCTGAAACCAGTCCAACTTCTAATTCTTACTTTTAATTATCTCTTCCAAAGATACGAAGAATGCTGAGGAACAGATTGATAAAATCAAGGTAAAGGCTTAAGGCGAGTGAAACTGCCCAACCAGCCGCTACATTTCCGCCTGATTGCTCATAGACATATCGGATTCTTTGATTATCCCAAGCAATCAATCCAGAGAAGATAATCACACTAATAATGCTAATGATGAAATCTAGTCCAGAACTTCTAAGGAAAATATTCACCAAACTAGCGATGATAACTCCAATTAGACCTGCAATAAAGGCTCTGCCCAGACCAGACAAATCCTTCTTAGTAAATTTACCAATCAGTGCCATCGCAAAAAACATTGCAGAAGAAGTAACAAAGGCTGCTAAAACCGTTGCTTGTGTGTAAAGAGCCAACACTAAACTAATCGTAAAACCATTTAAAGCCGAATAAACTAGAAAAGTTGGCAACGCAGCTGGATTGTTTTTAGCAGACATCCCTGAAGCCACCCAGACAAGAACCAACTCAGCAAAAATTGCCAAATAAAAAATCCAACTATTCGCCATTATTACTGAATAAATCACATCTTGAAATATTGTTAACATCAAAGCCGAGACAAGGGCAGAAATGCCAATCCCCATACCGACTAATGAATAAACTTTAGCGTAAAAACTATTGATACCACTATTTTCTTGAATAACTGTATTGTTCATAAGCTCTCTCCTTTATTATGATATGCTACGATTTTAACATTTTTCGATGGAAAAGTCTTCTTTTAGCCATTCTTTTCCGAACTGGCGCCATGGCTTCCTTGATTGCCCAGTATTTATCCACCATAGTGACAATATAGCCTTCTTTATACCGTGGCGGCGCCAATGTTGCTCCCCACATGTGTTTGATAATGATGTCTTCTTCTACTTTATTTAAATTGGTTACTTTCCGTGCATTTCGTACTGCTAAACGAGGGTGTACCCAAGCATGGCTTTTATTAAATTTCGTTTCCCGCCAATCATAGTAAAACATGTCGTGCAGAAGTCCGCCACGTGCGGTACTTTTTGCATCCCAACCTAATTTTTTAGCAATTTTATAGCTCGTATAACTAACATGAATCGAATGTTCTAAACGATTGGAATAAATATGGTGTGTTATGGTTTTTAATTTCTGGACGCGTGGTTGAGCAATCAATTGTCCAACATGCTCCATATACTCTTTGTCTTCTTTATAAAGCATAGAACCACCTCCATGTGCTTCTAATTATAAATATATTTCTAAATTTTAGCTTAAAGCAAAGATGAGAATGCCTGCTGCCACGGCGACATTTAAACTCTCAGCTCGTCCTTTCATCGAAATATGAATGAGGTAATCAGCTGCTTCTGCCATTTCAGAACTAATCCCCTGACCTTCATTTCCCAACACAAGAGCAAAATTCGACAGTGGTGCTAACTTCCGATAATCCATCGAATCTTTTGAAAGCGTTGTTGCCAATATCGGCAATTGTGCCTGTTTAGCAAGGTCAAGAAAATCTGCTGTTTTTACTCGGTAAACAGGCAAATGAAAATGGCTGCCTTGCATGGAACGCAGAGTTTTCAGATTGTAAATATCTGCTGAATGCTGCGAAATAAACACCCCATCATAGCCAGCCGCATCAGCTGTTCGGATAATCGTGCCCACATTCCCCGGATCTTGCACATCTTCTAAAAAAAGATATTTCCCTTTGAGAACTGAAGGAATCGTCGCTTCCTCAAAAGCAAGCTCTGCTACAATACCCTGCGGTGTTTTGGAATCAGCCAAATCCGCCAAAATTTCTGCCGTCACTACATGAACTTGAGGAAAATCCTGCACTCTGTCGACAAATTCTTCTAAAACAAAGATATGCCGAATTTTAGCTTGTGCATTGACTGCTTCTTCAAATAAATGCCAGCCTTCAATCAAATAAGAATCTTTTCGATATTTTTTTTGAAGTAATTTTTTAGTATTTTTTACCACATTATTAGCTTTTGAGGTTATAATATTCATAGAACTATTATATCACAAAAAGGAGGCTCACATGCAAAAAGTAAGAATGATTGCGCAAGGTCGTGTGCAAGGTGTCGGCTTTCGTTGGGGTGTTTACACACTTGCCAAAGAAATCGGTGGTATCACCGGTCGTGTCTGGAATAATGAAGACGGAACTGTAGAGATTTTAGCACAAGCGAAGAATTCTGCCCTCATGGCAAAATTTATCCAAGAAATCCGCAAAGGACCAACGCCATTTTCAAAAGTCAGCTATTTAGATGTCACAATGGCTAATTTTGATTCCTATTCAGATTTTAAAATTGCAAATTAGGTCTCAAGAACTATTGTATATTTAGGAAAAAAACAGTAGAATAGAAAGGTATTATTTTTTAGAAAAAGGAAACAAACACGTGAAAAAATTAAATCGTATTTTATTCTCAGGGTTAGGGCTGTCTATGCTTCTGCTACTCTCAGGATGTGTACAAGTCAAAAATGGTAAGCCTGCTGGATTTGTCTGGGATATTATCGGAAGACCAATGAGCCTTGCCATTCAGTATTTTGCTAATAATATGGGGCTTGGTTTTGGTGTTGCCATCATCATTGTTACTTTGATTGTCCGCTTGATTATCCTTCCGCTTGGACTTTATCAGTCTTGGAAATCAACTTACCAATCAGAAAAGATGAATTATTTGAAGCCTATTTTTGAACCTATCCAAGAACGCATGAAGAACGCTGAAACACAAGAAGAAAAACTGGCTGCTCAGCAAGCTCTCATGGCTGCTCAAAAAGAAAATGGTGTCAATATGCTCGGAGGTATCGGATGTCTTCCTCTCCTGATTCAATTACCATTTTTCTCTGCCCTTTATTTCTCTGCTCAATACACTGAAGGAGTAGCTAAGAGTGTCTTCCTAGGAATTCCACTCGGAAAAGCCAGCATTCTTCTCACCATTATTGTCGGAATTTTGTATTTCATTCAATCTGCTTTGACCCTTGTGGGCGTTGATGAGGTTCAAAAAGAGCAAATGAAGAAAATGATGTACATGAGCCCGCTCATGATTGTCATCTTCTCGTTCACAGCTCCAGCAGGTGTTACACTTTACTGGGTAGTCGGTGGTTTCATCATGATTATCCAACAATTGATTATCAATCATTACATCCGTCCTCAACTCAGAAAACGCGTAGCTGAAGAATATAAAAATAATCCGCCTAAAGCCATTAAAAATTCTGGTCGTAAAAAAGATGTAACACCTCAAGCACAGGCCGTTATTGAAAATAGAAAACAAAATAAAAAGAAAAATCGTAACGCTGGAAAACAACGTTCAAGATAAGCAAAAAAGCTGGAACAATCATGTACTGCCCCCAAAAAGTTAGACAAAAAATATTAGTGAAAGGATTTAGTTCTGTACTGCACAGGACTAAGTCCTTTTAGTTTTGTTTTAATCCGTTTATTGTTGTAATAAACAATATAAGTTGCAA
>NZ_JADNQV010000008.1:0-87853 GCF_015594635.1 Streptococcus sp. HF-100 | reverse complement strand
TATTTGAGAGTTGCTTTAAGCTGATTCCTTGTTTTTTTAGTTCATAGATTTGCACTTTATCTTCATAACTCAATTTCATAATAAAATACCCCAAAAGTTAGATTTTTTCTGTCTAATTTTTGGGGTGCAGATCAAAGCGCATCTTGCGTTTTTTATTTTTGATTGAAAAATTCACTAAAAAGGGTTACAATATTAAGTGGAGAAATTTGTAACTGATTTACAAAGAAACGAATATATACTGGAGGAAATCATGTCGTTTTCTGATTTAAAGCTCTTTGCTCTTTCGTCTAACCAGGAACTGGCTAAACGTGTTGCTCAAGAGATTGGTATGGAGCTTGGAAAGTCAACCGTGCGTCAATTTTCTGATGGGGAGATTCAGGTAAATATCGAAGAATCTATCCGCGGAAAACATGTTTTTATCTTGCAGTCAACGAGCTCGCCCGTCAATGATAATTTGATGGAAATTTTAATCATGGTGGATGCTTTAAAGCGTGCAAGTGCTGAATCAATCAATGTTGTAATGCCTTATTATGGCTATGCTCGTCAAGACCGAAAGGCACGTGCTCGTGAGCCAATTACTTCAAAATTAGTTGCAAATATGTTGCAAGTGGCTGGTGTTGATCGTTTGCTGACAATTGATTTGCATGCGGCTCAAATTCAAGGATTTTTTGATATTCCAGTAGATCATCTTATGGGGGCTCCTCTCATTGCGGATTATTTTGAACGTCGTGGGATGACAGGTGGCGATTATGTAGTTGTTAGCCCTGACCACGGTGGTGTGACGCGCGCTCGTAAATTAGCTGAATTTTTGAAAACACCGATTGCTATTATTGATAAGCGTCGTAGTGTAGATAAGATGAATACGAGTGAAGTGATGAATATCATCGGTAAAGTAGAAGGCAAAACTTGTATTTTAATTGACGATATGATTGATACAGCTGGGACAATTTGCCATGCTGCTGATGCACTTGCTGATGCAGGTGCGGTAGAAGTTTATGCAAGCTGTACTCATCCAGTACTTTCGGGCCCTGCTATGGATAATATTCAAAAATCAGCGATTAAAAAATTGGTCGTGTTAGATACAATTTATTTGCCGGAAGAACGTTTAATTGATAAAATTGAACAAATTTCAATTGCTCATCTTTTGGCAGAGGCGATTGTACGTATCCATGAAAAACGTCCTCTTTCGCCATTATTTGAAACTTTAACGGCTCTTTAATGTAAGAACATCTAGATAGGAATCACTCTGATAGCTGGAGTGATTCTTTTGCTTCAATCAGATGATAAGTGATGAATTTTCTCAATATTATGATATTTTTGCTATGACTTAGGTTTTATAGTATAATAGTTCTATCAGATTTTGGAGGTAAAATATGGATTTGACGAAACGTTTTAACAAAAATTTAGGTAAAATTGAAGTTTCTTTGATTCGGCAATTTGATCAATCTATTTCGAGCATTCCTGGAGTTCTTCGTTTGACATTGGGAGAGCCCGATTTTACAACTCCAGATCATGTAAAAGAAGCTGCGAAAGCGGCAATTGATGCAAACGAGAGTCATTATACGGGCATGAGTGGGTTGTTAGAATTGCGTCAGGCAGCCAGTCAATTTGTAAACGAAAAATACAATCTTTCTTATGATCCTGAAACAGAAATTTTAGTGACAATTGGGGCAACCGAAGCTTTATCTGCTACGTTGACAGCTATCTTAGAAGAAGGAGACAAGGTACTTTTGCCTGCACCTGCTTATCCAGGATATGAACCAATTGTGAATCTTGTGGGAGCAGAAATTGTCGAGATTGATACCACAGAAAATGACTTTGTTTTAACACCTGAAATGCTGGAAAAGGCTATCTTGGAGCAAGGTAATCAGCTTAAAGCGGTGATTTTGAATTATCCAGCTAATCCGACAGGAGTGACTTATTCACGAGAACAAATGGCTGCGTTAGCCGATGTATTGAAAAAGTATGACGTCTTTGTTGTTTGTGATGAAGTGTATTCTGAGTTGACTTATACCGAGCAACCACATGTATCTATTGCAGAATTTTTACCAGAGCAAACGATTGTAATCAATGGTTTGTCTAAATCGCATGCGATGACAGGCTGGCGTCTAGGTTTCACCTTTGCCCCAGCTGCTTTTACGGCTCAATTGATTAAAAGTCACCAATATTTGGTGACAGCCGCAAACACGATGGCTCAATTTGCAGGAGTGGAGGCATTGACAGCGGGTAAAGACGATGCAGAGCCAATGAAAAGGGAATATATTGAGCGTCGCGATTACATTATCGAAAAAATGACAGAATTGGGCTTTAAGATTATCAAGCCAAATGGTGCATTTTATATTTTTGCTAAAATTCCAGCTGACTATAATCAAGATTCTTTTGCTTTTTTGAAGGATTTTGCACAAAAAAAAGCAGTTGCTTTCATTCCTGGTGCTGCTTTTGGTCAGTATGGGGAAGGTTATGTACGTCTTTCTTATGCGGCCAGCATGGATACGATAAAAGAAGCTATGAAGCGGCTTAAGGAATATATGGAGGAGTATGCTGAAATCCATCACAAGTAAAGGTTTGGTTCTCTATAATCGTAATTTCCGAGAAAATGATAAACTGGTCAAAATTTTCACAGAGCAAGCTGGTAAGCGAATGTTTTTCGTGAAACATGCTAGAAATTCTAAGTTGAATCCGGTTGTCCAACCATTGGTAGTGGCCGATTTTTTGATGAAAATAAATGATGACGGTTTGAGTTATATCGATGATTATCAAGAGGTTACGACTTTCCAGCATATCAATCATGATTTGTTTACAATGGCTTATGCAACTTATGTGGTAGCTCTGGCAGACGCCAGTATTCAGGATAATAAAATAGATTCGGCTCTCTTTGCTTTTTTGCAAAAAACGTTGGAATTGATGGAGCAGGGCTTGGATTATGAGGTGCTGACCAATATTTTTGAAATTCAAATTTTGTCACGTTTTGGAATTTCTTTGAATTTCCATGAATGCTGCTTTTGCCACCGAGTAGGATTGCCGTTTGATTTTTCTTTTACTTATAACGGCGTTTTATGCTCGGAACATTACAACAAAGACGAGAGACGGAGTCATTTGGATCCCAACATTCCTTACTTATTAGACCAATTTCAAGCGATTCAATATAGTGAATTGGAGACCATTTCTTTGAATCCTGAGTTAAAACGACAATTACGAAAAGTGATTGATCAAATTTATGAAGAATATGTTGGGATTCATCTAAAGCCAAAAAAATTTATTGATTCTCTGGGAGACTGGGGAGAAATTTTAAAGAATAAGGAGTCGAAATGAAAAGAATAGCGATTGATGCCATGGGTGGCGATTATGCTCCACAATCTATTGTAGAGGGAGTCAATCAAGCACTGAACGATTTTTCGGATATTGAAGTCATTCTTTATGGAGATGAAGCAAAAATCAAGCAGTATTTAACAGTAGCTGAGCGGGTTCGTATTGTTCATACAGATGAAAAAATCAATTCAGATGATGAGCCAACTAAAGCAATTCGCAAGAAGAAAAATGCTAGTATGGTGCTGGCAGCAAAGGCAGTAAAGGACGGAGAAGCAGATGCGGTACTTTCTGCTGGAAATACGGGAGCGCTTTTGGCTGCGGGATTCTTCATCGTCGGACGTATCAAGAATATTGATCGTCCAGGTTTGATGTCCACATTACCAACGACAGATGGCAAAGGCTTTGATATGTTGGATTTGGGGGCTAATGCGGAAAATACAGCTCATCATTTACATCAGTATGCTATTTTAGGGTCATTTTATGCTGAAAATGTCCGTGGAATCAAGCAACCACGCGTAGGGCTTTTAAATAATGGGACAGAAGCGAGCAAGGGTGATCCGCTTCGTAAGGAAGTGTATGATTTGTTAGTAGCGGACTCCTCGCTAAATTTTATTGGAAATGTGGAAGCGCGTGATTTAATGGATCATGTAGCAGACGTTGTGGTAGCGGACGGATTTACAGGTAATGCTGTGTTAAAATCCATGGAGGGAACAGCCATGGGAATTATGAGTCAGCTCAAGAAATCCATTTTGGACGGTGGCTGGAAAGCAAAACTAGGTGCAGTGTTGCTGAAAGACAGTCTAAAGTCTTTGAAGAGTAGTTTAAATTATTCTGATGTAGGTGGTGCTGTTTTATTTGGAGTAAAAGCACCTGTTGTGAAAACACATGGAGCGAGTGATGCAAAAGCAGTTTACAGCACGATTCGTCAAATTCGTACAATGTTGGAAACGGATGTTGTAGGAAAAGCAGTAAATGAATTTTCGGGAGGGGCAAAATGACAGAACAAGAAATTTACGAAAAAATTGTAGAGATTATTCAGGAAAGTCGTGGAAAGGAATTTCAAGTTTCTCAAACACTTAGTTTGAAAGATGATCTGCAGGCAGATTCTGTTGATTTGATGGAATTTATTCTAACTGTGGAGGATGAATTTGGTATTGAAATTTCAGACGAAGATATAGATGAGTTGAAGAATGTGAGTGATGTTGTCGCTTGCGTGCAGAAAAATTTGAAGAAAGCATAAAAACGAACTTTTTATTGACTAAATAAAGAAAATATGAGAAAACAGTTGAAACCCCAGCTGTTTTTTTGATGTTTGCGAATATTGTACGGCATTTTCTTGAAAATCCTTTTTGAATATGATAGACTTAAGTCAGAAAAACGTGAAAGGCGAATATTAAAATGACAGGTGATTTGTTATATTCGGGAAAAGCTAAAGATTTATTTTTGACAGATGATGAAAATCTTATTATTGCACATTACAAAGACCAAGCGACCATGCTTAATGGCGCTCGTAAAGAGACGATTAAAGGAAAGGGTGTTCTTAATAATCAAATCTCATCTTTCATTTTTACGAAATTGAATGAATCAGGTGTGGCAACTCACTTTGTTAAACAATTGTCAGAAACCAAACAATTGAATAAAAAAGTGGATATCATTCCACTTGAAGTTGTTTTGCGTAATGTCACTGCAGGCTCATTCTCAAAACGTTTTGGGGTAGAAGAAGGTATTGAATTAGATACTCCAATCGTTGAATTTTACTACAAAAATGATGATTTGGATGACCCATTTATCAATGATGAGCACGTAAAATTCCTTGGTATTGCAAGTGATGAAGATATTGCTTATATTAAAGCAGAAACACGTCGTATTAATGAACTTTTGAAAGATTGGTTCAGCCAAATTGGTCTTAATTTGATTGATTTCAAATTGGAATTTGGGAAGGACAAAGATGGCAAAATTATTCTTGCGGATGAATTTTCACCAGATAACTGCCGTCTTTGGGATGCTGAAGGTCATCACATGGATAAAGATGTTTTCCGTCGTGATTTAGGTAGTTTGACAGATGTTTACGAAGTTGTCCTTGAAAAACTCAAAGGGCTTAACTAAAAACTGTGATTTCTAATTAAGTAGAAAAAAGAATTCTAAAAAGGGTAAAAAATGAATAAACGAATTTTCGTTGAGAAAAAATCAAATTTTAACATTAAGGCTCAGGCGCTTGTTAAAGAACTCAAACACAATCTTCAATTAACGAGTTTGACCGATTTGCGTATTATTCAAGTGTATGATGTGTTTGGCTTGGCAGATTCGCTTTTTGAGCGTGCTGAAAAGCACATCTTCTCTGAACAGGTAACTGATACTATTTTGGCTGAAAGTGATGTGGTTGCTGAACTTGCTAACTATGCTTTCTTTGCCATCGAATCACTTCCAGGTCAATTTGATCAGCGTGCGGCTTCATCACAAGAAGCATTACTCCTTCTTGGCAGCAGTAATGATGTAACAGTTAATACGGCTCAACTTTATCTTGTTAACAAAGATATTGATACTGCTGAACTTGATGCGGTTAAGAATTATCTTCTTAATCCAGTAGATTCTCGTTTTAAAGATATTACGACAGGAATTGCACCGCAAGCATTTTCAGAGTCGGACAAAACGATTCCAAATCTTGATTTCTTCAAGACTTATACAGCAGTTGAATTTGCTAATTATAAAACTGAGCAAGGTTTGGCAATGGAAGTGGATGACCTTGTCTTCATCCAAGATTATTTCAAATCCATCGGGCGCGTGCCAACGGAAACAGAATTGAAAGTGTTGGATACTTACTGGTCAGACCATTGCCGCCACACAACTTTTGAAACTGAGCTGAAGCATATTGACTTCTCAGCGTCTAAATTCCAAAAACAATTACAGGCAACTTATGATAAATATATTGCTATGCGTGATGAACTTGGACGTTCTGAAAAGCCGCAAACGCTTATGGATATGGCAACTATTTTTGGTCGTTACGAGCGTGCCAATGGCCGTTTGGATGACATGGAAGTATCAGACGAGATCAATGCTTGTTCGGTTGAAATCGAAGTTGATGTGAACGGTGTTAAAGAACCATGGCTTTTGATGTTCAAGAATGAAACACACAATCACCCAACAGAAATTGAACCATTTGGTGGTGCCGCAACGTGTATCGGTGGTGCAATCCGCGACCCATTGTCAGGACGTTCTTATGTTTATCAAGCAATGCGTATTTCAGGTGCTGGTGATATTACAACACCGATTGCTGAGACGCGTGCCGGCAAATTGCCGCAGCAAGTGATTTCTAAGACAGCGGCACATGGTTATTCTTCATATGGGAATCAAATCGGTCTTGCCACAACTTACGTTAAAGAATACTTCCACCCAGGATTCGTCGCTAAACGTATGGAACTTGGTGCCGTTGTCGGTGCAGCTCCTAAAGGGAATGTTGTTCGTGAAAAACCAGAAGCTGGTGATGTGGTTATTCTTCTCGGTGGTAAAACAGGCCGTGACGGTGTTGGTGGAGCCACAGGTTCATCTAAGGTTCAAACCGTTGAATCTGTTGAAACGGCTGGTGCAGAAGTTCAAAAAGGGAATGCCATTGAGGAACGTAAAATTCAACGTCTTTTCCGCAATGGTAATGTGACTCGCCTCATTAAAAAATCAAACGACTTTGGTGCTGGTGGTGTATGTGTAGCTATCGGTGAGTTAGCTGACGGTCTTGAAATTGATCTGAATAAAGTACCACTTAAATACCAAGGGCTTAACGGAACTGAAATTGCCATTTCTGAATCACAAGAACGGATGGCTATTGTGGTTCGTCCGAAAGATGTTGATGCTTTTATCACTGAATGTCACAAGGAAAATATTGATGCGGTAGTGGTTGCCACAGTTACGGAAAAACCAAACCTTGTTATGACTTGGAATGGTCAAACAATCGTTGATATTGAACGTCGTTTCCTTGATACAAACGGTGTGCGCGTGGTGGTTGATGCCAATGTCGTTGACTGTCAAGTTGATCTGCCAGAACAACGCACAACATCAGCTGCGACACTTGAAGCTGACACTGTAAATGTCCTTTCAGATCTTAACCATGCTAGTCAAAAAGGTTTACAAACCATCTTTGATAGCTCTGTTGGTCGTTCAACGGTTAATCATCCGATTGGTGGTCGTTATCAAATCACGCCAACAGAAAGTTCAGTTCAAAAACTTCCTGTTCAAAACGGTGTAACAACAACAGCTTCCGTTATGGCACAAGGTTTTAACCCATATATTGCAGAATGGTCACCATATCATGGTGCAGCTTATGCTGTTATCGAAGCAACAGCGCGTTTGGTGGCAACAGGTGCGAATTGGTCTAAAGCACGCTTCTCTTATCAAGAATATTTTGAACGCATGGATAAGCAAGCTGAACGCTTTGGACAACCAGTAGCTGCTCTGCTTGGTTCGATCGAGGCACAAATCCAACTTGGTTTACCATCAATCGGTGGTAAAGATTCAATGTCTGGTACCTTTGAAGAATTGACAGTACCACCAACATTGGTTGCCTTTGGTGTGACAACAGCTGATAGTCGTAATGTTCTTTCGCCAGAATTTAAAACAGCTGGTGAATACATTTACTACATTCCAGGGCAAGCTATTTCACAAGAGATTGATTTTGACTTGATCAAAGCTAACTTTGCTAAATTTGAAGCGATTCAAAAAGCACACCATATCACATCAGCTTCAGCTGTTAAGTATGGTGGTGTGATTGAAAGTTTGGCACTTTCAGCTTTTGGTAACCATATCGGTGCTAAAGTAGAATTGACAGAGCTTGCGACTAGTTTGACAGCACAACTCGGTGGCTTTATCTTTACATCTACTGAAGAAATTGCTGAAGTTAACAAAATCGGTGAAACTACAGCTGACTTTACACTTACTATCAATGGTGTCAACCTTGCAGGCGATAAACTTTTGTCAGCCTTTGAAAGCAAACTCGAAGATGTTTACCCAACTGAATTTGAACAAAGTACTAAACTTGAAGATGTTCCAGCAGTTGCTTCAGATGCAGTGATTAAAACAAGTAAGAAAGTAGCAGAGCCACTTGTTTACATTCCAGTCTTTCCTGGTACAAATTCAGAATATGATTCAGCAAAAGCCTTTGAACAAGCTGGAGCAAAAGTGAATTTGGTTCCGTTCGTAACACTTGATGAGGCAGCCATTGAGACTTCAGTTGACACAATGGTTGACAACATCTGTAAAGCAAATATTATTTTCTTTACAGGAGGTTTCTCGGCTGCTGATGAACCAGACGGTTCGGCTAAATTCATTGTCAACATCTTGTTGAACCAAAAAGTTCGCGCAGCTATTGACAGCTTTATTGAAAAAGGTGGCCTTATCATCGGCATCTGTAATGGATTCCAAGCACTTGTGAAATCAGGACTGCTTCCATACGGTAACTTTGAAGATGCGACTGAAACAAGCCCGACACTTTTCTACAATGATGCCAACCAACATGTGGCGAAAATGGTTGAGACACGTATTGCCAATACCAATTCACCATGGCTTCTTGGTGTCAAAGTTGGTGATATTCATGCTATTCCAGTATCACATGGTGAAGGGAAATTTGTCGTGACGGAAGAGGAATTTGCAGAACTCCGTGACAACGGACAAATCTTCAGCCAATACGTGGATTTTGATGGCAAACCAAGCATGGATTCTAAATACAATCCAAACGGCTCTATTAATGCGATTGAAGGGATTACCAGCAAGAACGGTCAAATCATTGGTAAAATGGGACATTCAGAACGCTGGGAAGACGGTCTTTTCCAAAATATCCCAGGAAATAAAGACCAACACTTGTTCCGTAGCGCTGTGAAATACTTTACAGAGGAATAATCAAGCACAGCAGTTGATATGCTGTACTGAACACGGGCTAAGCAATGTATCAAAAAGAACTTAGAAAAACAGGATTTCTTCTATTTTGATTAGATGCTTAATGGCCTTTGTATCGAGGTAAAAATGACATACGAAGTGAAATCTCTTAATGAAGAATGTGGAGTTTTTGGGATTTGGGGACATCCTCAAGCTGCTCAAGTGACTTATTTTGGACTCCATAGTCTTCAACACCGCGGTCAAGAAGGTGCTGGTATCGTCACAAACGATAAGGGCAAACTTCTTCAGTACCGTAATACAGGTCTACTTTCAGAAGTATTTAAAAATCCTGCCGATTTGGAAAAATTGACCGGGTATGCTGCAATTGGACATGTTCGCTATGCGACAGCAGGCTCGGCTTCTATTAACAACATTCAGCCATTTCTTTACAATTTTACAGATGAACAGTTTGGCCTTTGTCATAATGGAAATCTGACAAATGCTTTGTCGCTGAAAAAAGAACTGGAGGACCAAGGAGCGATTTTTAATGCTTCGTCTGATACTGAAATTCTAATGCATTTGATTCGCCGTAGCCATAATCCTGAATTTATCGGTAAAGTCAAAGAAGCGTTGAACACTGTCAAAGGTGGCTTTGCTTACCTTTTGATGACAGAAGATAAGTTGATTGCTGCGCTTGACCCAAATGGTTTTCGTCCCTTGTCAATTGGGCAAATGGCAAATGGTGCTTGGGTAGTATCAAGTGAAACGTGTGCCTTTGAAGTGGTTGGTGCTAAATGGGTTCGTGATGTAAAACCAGGAGAACTTGTTATCATTGATGACAATGGCATTCAGTATGACACTTACACAAATGATACACAGCTTGCTATCTGTTCAATGGAATATATCTATTTTGCACGTCCTGACAGTGATATTTATGGTGTCAATGTTCACACGGCTCGTAAAAATATGGGGAAACGTTTGGCACAGGAATTTCAACATGAAGCTGATATTGTCGTTGGTGTACCGAATTCATCACTTTCAGCAGCAATGGGATTTGCTGAAGAATCAGGTCTCCCAAATGAAATGGGCTTGGTGAAAAATCAGTACACACAACGTACTTTCATTCAACCGACACAAGAGTTGCGTGAGCAAGGTGTTCGCATGAAGCTCTCAGCCGTATCTGGTGTTGTTAAAGGTAAGCGCGTGGTCATGGTTGATGATTCTATCGTGCGTGGAACTACATCACGCCGTATCGTTCGTTTGCTTCGTGAAGCTGGTGCGACAGAAGTTCATGTGGCAATCGGTAGTCCAGAATTGAAATACCCATGTTTCTACGGTATCGATATTCAAAATCGTCGTGAATTGATTTCAGCTAACCACACTAAAGATGAAGTTTGTGAGATTATCGGTGCTGATAGCTTGACTTACTTGTCAATTGACGGTTTGATTGAATCAATCGGTCTTGATACAGATGCGCCTAATGGTGGTTTGTGTGTGGCTTACTTTGACGGTAAGTATCCAACACCACTTTACGATTACGAAGAACCTTACCTCAAGAGCTTAGAAGAAAAAACAAGCTTCTATATTCATGAAGTTAATGAAAATAAATAGAACTGTTTAATAGCTCTGCTATTTCCCAAAAGGAGAAAAATATTATGACAAAAAATGCTTACGCTCTACGTCTTACCACTGACTAAAGGCTAAAGCATTTGTCAGTGGATGCTTTGTCCTATGGGACCAAAGCTAAAGACCTGACTAGTTTTTTCAGTCAAAATGATGGTTTGACTGAAAAAACGTCGCAATCTCCAAAATAGTTTTTTGACAAAAAAAGAGAAGGAAAATTATTATGACAAAAAATGCTTATGCTCAATCTGGTGTTGATGTTGAAGCGGGTTATGAAGTTGTTGCACGGATTAAAAAACACGTTGCGCGCACCGAACGTCTTGGCGTCATGGGCACTCTTGGCGGTTTTGGTGGGATGTTTGACTTGTCTCAGCTCGACGTGAAAGAACCTGTTTTGATTTCAGGAACTGATGGTGTGGGAACAAAACTCATGCTTGCCATCAAATATGATAAACACGATACAATCGGTCAAGACTGTGTTGCCATGTGTGTCAATGACATCATTGCAGCTGGGGCAGAGCCGCTTTACTTCCTAGATTACATTGCTACGGGTAAAAATGAACCTGCAAAACTTGAACAAGTCGTTGCAGGTGTTGCGGAAGGTTGTGTTCAATCTGGTGCAGCTCTTATCGGTGGCGAAACGGCTGAGATGCCTGGTATGTATGGTGAAGATGATTATGATTTGGCTGGTTTTGCAGTAGGTGTTGCTGAAAAATCACAAATCATTGACGGTTCAAAAGTTTCTGATGGTGATGTTCTTCTTGGGCTTGCTTCCAGTGGGATTCACTCAAACGGTTACTCACTTGTGCGTCGCGTCTTTGCTGATTATACAGGTGAAGAAGTGCTTCCAGAACTTGAAGGCAAAAAATTGAAAGAAGTGCTGCTTGAACCAACACGTATCTACGTTAAAGCGATGCTTCCACTTATCAAAGAAGAATTGGTTAACGGTATTGCTCACATCACTGGTGGTGGTTTCATTGAAAATGTCCCACGGATGTTTGCGGATGATTTAGCTGCTGAAATCGAAGAGGATAAAGTTCCGGTTCTTCCAATTTTCAAAGCTCTTGAAAAATATGGCAGCATTAAACACGAAGAAATGTTTGAAATCTTCAACATGGGTATTGGTCTCATGTTGGCAGTTAGTCCTGATAAGGTTGAGCGCGTGAAAGAATTGCTTGATGAGCCAGTTTACGAACTTGGTCGTATTGTCAAAAAAGCTGATGCAAGTGTGGTGATGAAATAATGAGCAAAAAAATTGCCATTTTTGCGAGTGGTAACGGGTCCAATTTTCAAGTCATTGCGGAGCAATTTCCGGTTGAATTTGTCTTTTCAGATCATCGAGATGCCTACGTTTTAGAGCGTGCTGAAAAACTTGGTGTGACAGCTCATGCTTTTGAACTCAAAGAGTTCGATAATAAAGCAGCTTACGAAGAGGCTATTGTTACTTTGCTTGAAAAATATGATATTGATGTGGTTTGCCTAGCTGGTTATATGAAGATTGTTGGTCCGACCTTGCTAGCGGCTTACGAAGGTCGTATCATCAACATTCACCCAGCTTATCTGCCAGAATTTCCCGGTGCTCATGGGATTGCAGATGCCTGGAATGCTGGAGTCAGCCAATCCGGTGTGACGGTTCACTGGGTGGACAATGGCGTTGACACAGGCAAAGTGATTAAACAAGTCCGTGTACCTCGTCTGGCTGATGATACTATTGACAGTTTTGAAGCTCGCATTCATGAAGCAGAGTATAAACTCTATCCAGATGTTTTGGAGAGCTTAGGAGTTAAGAAAAAGTAGTCCGTGTATTTGATAGCGTAGTTAGCTATTAGTATGCTGCCTTATAAGGAGATTATGATGATAAAAAAGATTTTGGTGTTTGTATTAACTTTTATTGTCGTTGCCTTTATAGTAAATGTACTATTTGGTAATCTTGAAAATCCGTTACGCCTTTGCTTGGCTTATTCTATCGGGCTTATTGCCAGTATTGCTATTGAGTGGTTTATATTTTACAAAAAGAAGTAGAAAGTAGGACTGAAATGACAAAACGTGCACTAATCAGTGTTTCAGACAAAGCGGGCATTGTTGAATTTGCTCAAGAATTGAAAAAACTTGGTTGGGATATTATCTCAACTGGCGGAACAAAAGTTACGCTTGATAAAGCAGGCGTTGATACTATCGCCATTGATGATGTAACGGGCTTCCCAGAAATGATGGACGGTCGTGTGAAAACACTTCATCCAAATATTCACGGCGGCCTTTTGGCTCGTCGCGACCTTGACAGCCACCTTCAAGCTGCAAAAGATAATCACATTGAATTGATTGACCTTGTTGTGGTTAATCTGTATCCGTTTAAAGAAACAATCTTGAAACCAGATGTGACTTATGCCGATGCGGTTGAAAACATTGATATCGGTGGTCCATCCATGCTTCGCTCTGCTGCTAAAAACCATGCTAGTGTTACAGTTGTCGTTGACCCAGCTGACTACGATGTTGTTTTAGATGAATTGACAGCTAATGGTGAAACAAACTTTGAAACGCGTCAACGCTTGGCAGCCAAAGTTTTCCGTCACACAGCAGCTTACGACGCTTTAATTGCGGAATATTTCACAAAACAAGTCGGAGAAACAAAACCTGAAAAACTCACCATCACTTATGATTTGCAACAACCCATGCGTTATGGTGAAAACCCTCAACAAGACGCTGATTTCTACCAAAAAGCTTTGCCAACAGACTACTCAATTGCTTCTGCTAAACAATTGAATGGTAAAGAATTGTCATTTAACAACATCCGTGACGCTGATGCTGCAATCCGCATTATCCGTGATTTCAAAGACCGTCCAACCGTTGTTGCTCTTAAACACATGAACCCGTGTGGTATCGGACAAGCTGATGATATTGAAACAGCTTGGGACTACGCTTATGAATCAGACCCAGTTTCAATCTTTGGTGGTATTGTTGTGCTGAATCGTGAAGTTGACGCCGCAACAGCTAAGAAAATGCACGCTATCTTCCTTGAAATCATCATTGCACCAAGTTATTCAGAAGAAGCCCTTGAAATTTTGACAACTAAGAAGAAAAACTTGCGTATTCTTCAATTGCCATTTGAAGCTCAAGAGGCTAGCCAAATTGAAAAAGAATACACTGGTGTTGTCGGTGGATTGTTAGTGCAAAACCAAGATGTTATCGAAGAAAATCCAGCTGATTGGAAGGTTGTAACCAAACGCCAACCAAACGACCAAGAAAAAACTGCGCTTGAATTTGCTTGGAAAGCAATCAAATACGTGAAATCTAACGGTATCATTGTGACAAATGACCACATGACACTTGGTGTTGGTCCTGGTCAAACAAACCGTGTGGCTTCAGTTCGTATCGCGCTTGACCAAGCCAAAGACCGTCTTGACGGTGCTGTTCTTGCTAGTGATGCCTTCTTCCCATTTGCGGATAACGTTGAAGAAATTGCTGCCGCAGGTGTGAAAGCCATCATCCAACCTGGTGGTTCAGTTCGTGACCAAGAATCAATCGATATGGCTGATAAATACGGTATTGCCATGGTATTTACAGGCGTACGGCATTTTAGACATTGAAAATAGTATAAAAACCTTGGATTGATTTTCCAAGGTTTTTAAAGTTGTTCAGAGGGACTTATTTTGGATAAATGTAACTAACTGCTCCTTGTCCAGCTGCATGGGGATTGAACCAGCCGCGGAAGTTGCCAATATATTGTTTTCCAGCGTAGTTGGCCTCTTGAATCTGAATGCGTGTGTTTGAGGCAACGTGAGTAACAACTCCAACGTGACCATAACCACCGTCTGTCCAACAAATAATAGCCCCTACTTGCGGAGTTGTACCGGTTTTAAAACCAGCTCGTCTGGCACTAGCAGCCCAGTCGCCACCGTTGCCCCAATAATTGCCAGCCCAAGGCGCAAGAGCTTTGGCGCCCCAAGTGCATTGACCTTTTGGATAAGTCGTTGCTGCGGCATAATTTGGTTGGAAAGAGATAGCAGGCTTCTCTACTTGATAGCTCGTACCTGTTAGTCCAATCATTTGACCGTTGAGATTGCGGTAGACATGTGTATGGAAAAGCCCGCTGCCAGTGTGTTTTTGCGTATCAATTGTGAATTTGTAAATTCCATTTCCAGCTTTAGTAGCAGTGTACCACTGAATATCGTCTTGTCCATTGACTTCAGACCAAGTCGGTAGGCTGATCTTGCCATCGCCGTAAGCATCTGTCACCGTCACTTCATAAAGATAAGTTGAGCGTTTAGCGACAGATACTTTGGTTTTAATTTTTTCTGCGGACATAGCAACCGAATCCGTTGCGTAACTATGCTCGCTACCGTCTTTATATTTCACATAAATATGATTGGTGTATGTTCCGGACAAAACTTGATGATTTCGAATATCAAAGGTTGCCGTAAAGGTTCCGTCACCGTTATTAGTGGCTGTATACCACTTGATATTGCTTTGATTGCTTGTGCTCCAAATAGGGACTCGAACGGATTGAATCGGTTTGGACTTTGAAGTTTCACTAACTTTGACGGTATAAGTCCCTTGTTCTTGATTGATATTTTCAACAGAGAAGAATGGTTTTTGCTCTTCTTCAGAAGGCAATTTATCAGCATCAACTTGTGCTGTGATTCCTGCTAGACCAGTGAATTCAGGCTTGACATAGCTTTCCCCATATAAATGAATATGATAAGCACCAGTATCATAATTGTGTTTTTTGAGTTCAATTCTCACGCTGTAGCTGCCATCAGGATTTTTAGTAGCGGTGTACCACTGAATATCGTCTTGTCCGTTGCGGTCAGACCAAGCCGGAACAGTTAGTTTGTAGATTGTTTCAGGAACATTTTTGATCTGAATATCCATGATACCAGGCTCAGGAAAGCTAGTCTGAATAGTAGGATTTGGTTTTTCAAGGTTAAAAGTGGTGCCATTTAATCCAATCATCTTTCCGTTTTTACTTTCATAAGTATGAACATGGTAAACACCGTAGCCTTTATGATTGGATAAGTCAATTTCTGTTGTGTCTTGCCCTGCTGTATACCACTTGATGTCATCTTGTCCTTTTTCGTCAGACCAAACAGCGTGTAAAATATTGGCATTTGTTTGATCTTTGTTCCGAGTAAAGGATATTTGAGCAGTCTTTCCTAAAACGGTTGTAGAAACCGTGCCGCTAGCTGGTTTTTCCACTTTGAAAGTCGTTCCATTTAACCCAACCATTTTTCCATTGATATTGATATAGGTGTGGACGTGAAAGGTTCCATAACCAGTGTGCTGACGCAAATCAACAGCTGTAGTTGGTGTTTGGGGTGCGGAATACCACTTAATGTCATCTTGCCCATTTTCATCAGACCAAACAGCATGGTAAATGGTGTAAGGAACTTGCGTTTGTGAACGTGTGTAGTTAATAGAAGCTGTATTTCCAGAAACATTTACAGTAATATCGCTAGCAAGAGTTGCCGGATTTGAGCTTTTTTGAGTACTATTTGCTTCCGAGGCTTGAGCTGTTAGTTGAGCTGAAAAAACGCTCAACATAGCGCTGGATAGTAAAAATAATTGATTGTATTTTTTCATAAATCTCCTTTGAATAAATAATTTGGATAGTTCCATTTAGATTATTCGGGAAAAGATGAGAAAAATGGTAAGTTGGATTGAAAAATTAGAAAATGATAGCGAGATTTCATTGTTATCGAAATATTTCACGATAAACAAAGGCATAAACGAACATTTGTGGTATAATTGATATAAATAATTCGCAAAGAGGGTAATCATGAAACTTTTGGTTGTTGGCTCAGGTGGACGCGAGCATGCTATTGCCAAGAAATTGTTAGAATCTCCGCAGGTGGAGCAAGTCTTTGTGGCTCCCGGAAATGACGGGATGACGCTTGATGGGCTGGATTTGGTCAATATCGGAATTTCCGAACATTCCAAGCTAATTGACTTTGCCAAAGAAAATGGCATTGCTTGGACTTTCATTGGTCCAGATGACGCTTTAGCTGCAGGTATCGTTGATGATTTTGAAGCCGCCGGTCTCAAGGCTTTTGGACCGACTCGGCTAGCTGCTGAGCTGGAATGGTCCAAGGATTTTGCCAAGTCTATCATGAAAAAATACGGTGTGCCGACAGCACGCTACGAAACTTTTTCAGACTTTGAAAAAGCTAAATCCTATATCGAAAATCAAGGTACTCCCATTGTGGTCAAAGCAGATGGTCTGGCGCTAGGAAAAGGTGTGGTCGTGGCCGAAACTGTGGAGCAAGCAGTAGATGCAGCGCACGAAATGTTGCTGGACAATAAATTCGGCGATTCTGGTGCGCGTGTAGTTATTGAAGAATTTCTTGAAGGAGAAGAGTTTTCTCTTTTTGCCTTTGTTAATGGTGATAAGTTTTACATCATGCCAACAGCTCAGGACCACAAACGTGCTTATGACGGTGACAAGGGCCCTAATACAGGCGGTATGGGCGCTTATGCACCGGTACCACAGCTGTCGCAAGCGATAGTTACTCAGTCGGTTGACACTATTGTCCAGCCGGTACTGAAAGGTATGATAGCAGAAGGGCGACCTTATGTCGGTGTTCTTTATGCTGGTTTGATTCTGACTGCGGACGGTCCCAAGGTCATTGAGTTCAATGCTCGCTTTGGTGATCCAGAGACGCAGGTCATTCTGCCGCGCCTAACCTCTGATTTTGCGCAAAACATCGCGGACATTTTGGAGGGCAAGGAGCCAGATATGACCTGGGCGGACAGCGGTGTGACATTGGGCGTTGTAGTGGCTTCTGAAGGTTATCCACTTGACTACGAAAAAGGTGTGGTTCTGCCAGAAAAGACCGACGGTGATATCATCACCTACTATGCAGGCGCTAAGTTTGGTGAAAATGGCAAAGCACTGCTGTCCAATGGCGGCCGAGTCTATATGTTAGTCACCACAGCCGACAGCGTTCAGGCTGCGCAGGAAAAAATTTACACCCAACTCGACAAACAAGACACGACTGGACTGTTCTACAGAACTGATATTGGGAGCAAGGCTCTTGAAAAATAAAAAATGTATACTAGTTAGTGCCTGTTTGCTTGGAGAAAATTGCAAGTACAATGGAGGCAATAATTATAATCAAGCTGTTATTGACTTTGTTGCGGATAAAGATGTCTTAGCAGTGTGCCCGGAAGTTGCGGGCGGCTTACCAGTTCCAAGAGAGCCAGTAGAGATTTTAAAAGGGCGGCCATGTGATGTCAATGGGAATTTTTATGATAAAGAATTTCAAGTAGGAATTGATCACACATTGTCTAGTTTAGCTGAAAAAAACATTGACTTGGCTATTCTTCAGTCCCGAAGTCCCTCTTGTGGTGTCAACCAGATTTACGATGGTCATTTTTCTGGTCGAAAAATAGAGGGCAGTGGTCTTTTTGTGCAAGCATTAAAGAAACGAGGCTACAGAGTTATTGATGCTGAAGATATAATTACATAAAGTATAGCGCTAGCTCAAGCGACCAAAGGTCGTTATGAAACTATGTCTGTTATCACTGTGGTATTTTGGGAAAGTTTGTAGCTCAAAGGTCTACAAACCTAGTCAAGAAGATTTTTTAGATGGAATGTTAGCTTTTCCTCGGCTTTTAAGAAAAGATGAGAAGGAAAGCGTAGCATCACATGAAAGAAAGTTCACGACGCCTCTACAGCCTAAGGCAGGCTTGAAAAAGGAGAAATTATGCAACCAATTATTTCTATTATCATGGGTTCTAAATCCGACTGGGAAACAATGAAAAAAGCAGCCCAAGTTCTTGAGGACTTCGGTGTTGTTTATGAAAAAAAGGTGGTCTCTGCCCACCGAACACCAGACCTTATGTTTCGATATGCTGAGGAAGTACGCGCACGTGGGATCAAGGTTATTATTGCAGGTGCTGGTGGTGCAGCGCACTTGCCGGGAATGGTGGCAGCTAAAACAACGTTGCCTGTTATCGGTGTGCCTGTCAAATCTCGTGCTTTGAGCGGAGTGGACTCGCTCTATTCTATCGTGCAGATGCCTGGCGGTGTGCCTGTGGCAACGATGGCTATCGGCGAAGCAGGTGCGACCAATGCAGCGCTCTTTGCTTTGCGCTTGCTGTCTGTTGAAGATGCCAAAATTGCTCAAGCACTGGCTGACTTTGCAGAAAAACAAGGAAAGATTGCTGAGGAGTCTAGCAATGAACTCAACTAAAACGATCGGAATTATCGGTGGTGGTCAATTAGGACAAATGATGGCGATTGCTGCAATTTATCGAGGTCACAAGGTCATTACGCTAGATCCAGCTGCTAATTGTCCAGCTGCTCGTGTCAGTGGGGTCATCGTTGCGCCTTATGATGATGTGGCGGCTCTTCGTCAATTGGCTGAGCGCTGTGATGTCCTGACTTATGAATTTGAAAATGTGGATGCAAACAGTCTGGATGCGGTCGCGGATTTGGCAGATTTGCCACAAGGAACGAGGCTGCTACGTATCTCTCAAAACCGAGTACACGAGAAAGAATTTCTCTCAAGCACTGGCGTAGATTTGGCTCCTTATCGCGTCATTCGCTCGTCTGCAGACTTGGAAAATTATGATTTCTCTGTCAAGCGTGTACTAAAGACAGCAACGGGTGGCTACGACGGTCATGGTCAAGTCGTCATTAGAGACGAGGAGAGTTTAGCAACAGCGCGTGATTTGGCAGACAAGACTCTTTGCGTACTGGAGGATTTTGTCCCTTTTACCATGGAAATATCGGTCATTGTGTCTGGAAATGGCACGGATTTGACCCTTTTCCCTATTCAGGAAAATATCCACCGCAACAATATCCTTTCTAAGACCATCGTTCCAGCCCGCATTTCTGAGGAGTTGGCAGAAAAAGCTGTGCAAATGGCAAGAAAAATTGCCACAGAAGTCCAACTTTCTGGTACACTATGTATAGAGATGTTTGTGGCTGGCAACCAGATTTTGGTCAATGAAATCGCACCGCGCCCGCATAATTCAGGGCATTATTCTATCGAAGCCTGTGATTTCTCACAGTTTGATACTCATATCTTGGGTATTTTGGGTCAGCCCCTGCCAGAAGTGACCCTTCATGCCCCAGCTGTCATGCTCAATGTCCTTGGCCAGCACATGGAAAAAGCTGCGCAGTACGTCGCAGAATACCCTAGCGCCCACCTTCATCTCTACGGCAAGGGAGAAGCCAAACACAACCGCAAAATGGGGCATGTGACCTTGTTTAGTGATACGCCGGATAGTGTGGAAGAGTTTGGGGAGTAAGACAGGACCCTAATTACAAGGTTCGTTGTCTTACCCCTGCAAGGTTGACTAGGTTTGTCGTAGCTGATAAAGTCAGCAAGAGAAGCCAGTCAACTACTGCTGGAAGGGATTGATTTTTAGGTGAAAATAGCAATTCTAGGACTTGGAGTGATCGGGACCACTTATGCCTATGCTTTTCAAAAAGCGGGTCATCAAGTAGAACATGTATTGAGAGACAGTAAGAAAAACACTGCTCCGAAGGAGTTGTCGGTTGATCTGCTAGATGGTCGCTATCATTCCAAAGGTGAGAACAAACACGATACCTATAAGGTTCGCGTGGCAGAAGCCGATTCGGAATATGATTTTATTTTTCTGAGTGTGCGTCATGGGCTTGTCAAAGAAGCCGTGGAAACCTTGCGAAAAAATCATATCAAAGGCACCCTCGTTTTCTTCTGTAATTTTTGGGATACTCGAAAAGAGGTAGAGGAGTGGGCAGGAGATTACAACTATATTCTAGCCTTTCCGACAGCGGGTGGTCATATGCAGGAGAATCATTTAGATGGTGTCTTGTTCGACCATTTAATGCTAGAAGGTGAGCAAAAAGCTCAGATTTCTAACTATGCTGAATTGACGGCCTTACTAGCTTCTGCAGATTTGAAGTGGGAAGTTCCTCATGATATGGTCGAGTGGATTTGGATTCACATGGCGATCAACGCAGGTGTCACTTCGACAGCTGCACGTTCGGGGAATCTGGAAAATCCAGAACAACTGGCTTTGAATTTGATGAATAGTTCTTCAGAATTATCATTGGCCATCAAGGCCATTCGAGAGGCTTTGAAAGTCGTAGAAGCGCGTGGTGTAAATTTGAGGCTTTACAAAGCTGAGCTCTTACCATACAAAATTCCTTCATGGATTGCTGGAAAAGCCATGAAAGTCATGTTTGCGAAGAATGAGCTGACCCGAAAAATCATGACCTTACACAATGATAAACAAGACATCTTTTATTGTTGTCAAAGTGTTTATCAGACTGGTCAGAAGTTAGGTGTTGAGATGCCTATTCTAGAAGCCAATATAAAGGGGATTTCGCTGTAGGAGGTTTTATGATTCAAATCATTGTTAATGCATTTGTAGAAGATAGTAAGGAAAATGCTGTTGTGGAAGTTGTTTTTGCAAGTGCTGATCACGACAAAGTTCAAGAAAAGTACCAAGAACTTATAGCTCAATTTCCTGACAACTATCTCGTAATCTACGACTTACCACTGGATACCAACTTGAATGAACTTGGACACTATCCGTCTGTGGCGATAGGGAAAGAGGAGTTTGGAGTGTAAGACAGGTTCTCGACGACTGTTGGTGTAGTTTTAATTTATAGAAAATCAAGGGAGATAAGTTAAATGATTTATCCAAAGCATATTTTATGTATAACGTGTGAAAAATGCTATGAGTTAGGTATTCAAATGGGAGTATATCCTGCTACTTTCCAATTTGAATGTAAAGACTGCAAAACACCGATTAGTGGTGAGGTAAAATTTGAACCTTTTGAACTAATTTTAAAAAACGCTACAGAGCTAAATGAAGAAGCTCCTAACTATCAAAAATATACAAAATTACCTATTTGGCGTTTAGATGTTTCCTCAGAATTTCCAACAAATAAACTATATTTAAAAGAGACTGTCATAGATGGAATATTGTCCTCACCATTCCTCAACCAAGCAATGCGTTTGGATAAATTGAAAAGAGACTCGGAGTATGGTGGTGTGACAGAGATTTCTAAAGCAATGAAGTTTGCAGACTTTGTTACGGAAGGAAAATTTAACAATATTCTTCGTTTGTTCAATTTGTTTTGGAATAAACAAGAAAAATATTTGTATCGTGATTTAAAGAAATTATTAGATGAAAATAAGCATTTAACCCCGTTTAGAGAAGTAAAGAATGTTAGTGATGCGACGATGGTCTTACACCAGATGTTTTTGACAACCTCAGGAATCAGTAATATTCTTGGAAATGGTACATTAGCAGAATACACCTCTTTAGCTAAAAAAATATATTCTTCTGAGGAACATAGAGATGAAATTATTAGGTATATAGATCATATCGAGAGCGATTTTGATACGGTTGAGCGTAAAGCTTTTGAAATACTTGAAATGTTTTCAAGTATTTACTCTATCATGATTCCCGTAGTTACTTTGCTAAATTCTAATGGATATAATCGCTTAGATCAAGCTAGGAGTGGGGTGTCTGCAGCGAACTATAAAAAGTTAAATGATTTTTATGCTTCAAGTTATGAATGGATTCTCGATAATATCAACCTTGTTATTGCATTGAATAACATTTTTGAAAGAAATGGTTATGATAATTGTTGTAATGGACTAAGTTATCACAATAATCTAGAGAGCATACCAAGTAAATTTAATAAAGTTAATCAGTACAATCCAGGACAAGCTTATCTTGATGTTTCAGAGCCATTTAGCAAACCCGTAAATAATTTAAATAATAAAATCAGGAATGCAATCCAACACTTCAGCTCCCAAGTTGATTATGATAATCAAAAAATTATTTTTGAAGACCGCCATCAAGGAAGGGTTCGACAAGAAGAATATTCTATTGTAGATTTTATTAAAATATGTTTAGCCAACTTTTCTTTGATAATTTATATTTTGGAAATTATTTACACATTTCGAAAGTTGAAATTTATAAATGATGGCATTACACCAAGTATTTATTGGATAAAGAACGAAGAAATTTCTAAAGTAATGTCAGATGATAAAGTGAAGGATAATTTCCAAAGGAAATTAAAAAATAGAATAAATAAAAAAAGAAGAAAATAGTAAAGTTAACTTAAAGGAGAAAACAAAAAATGATCAACCGTTACTCTCGCCCCGAAATGGCGAACATTTGGACTGAGGAAAATAAGTACAAGGCTTGGCTGGAGGTTGAGATTCTGGCTGATGAGGCTTGGGCTGAGCTGGGTGAGATTCCTAAGGAAGATGTGGCCAAAATCCGTGCTAATGCGGACTTTGATATTGACCGCATTTTGGAAATTGAGCAGGAGACTCGCCACGATGTGGTAGCCTTTACTCGTGCAGTGTCTGAAACGCTTGGTGAAGAGCGCAAGTGGGTTCACTATGGCTTGACGTCTACTGATGTGGTGGACACAGCTTATGGTTATCTTTACAAACAGGCTAATGCCATCATTCGTAAGGATTTGGATAATTTCCTCAATATCATCGCTGATAAGGCCAAAGAACACAAGTTCACCATCATGATGGGGCGCACACACGGTGTCCATGCGGAGCCAACAACTTTTGGTCTTAAGCTGGCGACTTGGTACAGTGAAATGAAGCGTAATATTGAGCGTTTTGAACATGCTGCTGCTGGTGTGGAAGCTGGGAAAATCTCTGGTGCTGTTGGGAACTTTGCCAACATTCCGCCATTTGTAGAGCAATACGTCTGCGACAAGCTCGGTATTCGTGCCCAAGAAATTTCAACTCAAGTCTTACCGCGTGACCTGCACGCCGAGTATTTTGCAGTACTTGCTAGCATTGCCACATCAATCGAGCGCATGGCGACTGAAATCCGCGGTCTGCAAAAATCCGAGCAGCGTGAAGTAGAAGAATTCTTTGCCAAGGGACAAAAAGGTAGCTCTGCTATGCCTCACAAACGCAACCCAATCGGTTCTGAAAACATGACCGGTCTGGCGCGTGTCATTCGCGGACACATGGTGACAGCCTATGAAAATGTGTCCCTCTGGCACGAACGTGACATTTCCCACTCATCAGCGGAGCGTATCATCACACCTGATACGACTATTCTGATTGATTACATGCTCAATCGCTTTGGCAATATCGTTAAGAATCTGACTGTTTTCCCTGAAAATATGCGCCGCAATATGAACTCAACTTTTGGTCTTATTTACAGTCAGCGCGTTATGCTGAGTCTGATTGAAAAAGGCATGACACGTGAAGAGGCTTATGACTTGGTACAGCCAAAGACGGCTTATTCTTGGGATAATCAAACAGATTTTCGCCCGCTACTAGAAGCTGATGAAGCTGTGACCTCTCGTTTAACACCAGAGGAAATTGACGATATTTTTGACCCAGTTTACTACACTAAGCGTGTGGATGATATTTTCCACCGTATAGGTTTGGATTAAAACAAACTAAAAAATCCAGTGAAATCAAGCCTGATTTTACTGGATTTTTGTTCTCTCACCAAGCAAAAGCATTGGTTGGGGTTTCTAAGGCTTTTAGCCAGAAACTGTTGGAAACACGACAGAGGGTAACAGAAAGTCCTGCCATATCTAGGCTTGTGATGAGGTGACCTGTTTTGACAAAGGGTAGTTTCAAGCCTTCTATATCTAACAATTGAAGAATGTCATCTGTGAAAACGAGTTCTTCCAATTTTGAAGTGCCGCCTAAGTTATTGATGAGGAGAATAAATTCTTGCCCTTCTTGCCACTTGAATTTCATTTTGATTTTGTTGACGAGCTCCACAGCAAGTAGCTCGGAAGATTCAAACGGAACCATTCGATAACCAGGTTCGCCATGGATTCCAATTCCGTAGGAAATTTGACCTTGGGGCAAATCAAAGATAGGCAACTGCTTGCTTGGCAAGGTGGCAGATTTTGTAGCTACTCCTAGTGTCGCAATGGAGGTGGACAGAGAAAGAGCGAGTTTTTCCAACTCATCCAGACTGGCTCCTTCTTTGGCAGCTTGCCCGAGAATTTTATGTAAAAGAATTGTTCCTGCAACTCCACGGTGACGGATTTGGAAGTTGCTTTTTTCGACTGAAATATCATCATGGGAAATGATGTATTTGACTGGAATTCCTTCCTTGCGTGCTTGATAAATGGCTTGGGAAAATTCTTTAATATCAGCATCGAAGTTTTTAATAATGACAAAAACGCCCTTGCCTTGATGCAGAAAACGAATGGTTTCTAAAATATGCTCCGCACAAGGTGGCACAAAAATGGGGCCACTAATAGCAGCGGTTAACATACCATCGCCCACATAGCCAAAATGAGCTGGTTCATGACCGCTGCCGCCACCCGAAATAATGGGCACGACAGAAGAATCGTGCTGATTATGATAAATAACGGGAAGTTGTTTCAGCTGTGAAAGGTGAGGATACATGCGGGTGATTGCATTGATGTTTTGCTGAATGCTTGAATGAATTGAATTGATAATGTGAACCATATACTTGCCTTAATTTTCTATAGCTGTTTTGATTAGTTGTGTTAAAAGTTGCGCCTGTTGCTGGTAATCTTGCTCAGATAAATCCAGCAGATGTTTGATAGCATTCGCAAGCGCTTGGCTGTGATAATGAATGAAAAAATGATACTCCATTTCAGAATGGAAAGGGCGGGAATGATATTCTCTGACGAGTTTGGCTACAAGTTGTTGACAGTAGGTTTGAAAATAAGAAGAAAAGTCATTTTGGTCAACGATGTCAAATAATTGTGCATAAAAACTCTTATTGACGCTAAAATAGTGCAGCAATTCTTGCAGCAGCTGATAGCCAGAGATATATTCCAGATTATCTGTGACTTGCTCTCGCAACTCCGTCTGAAAAATCCATTCTAATAATTCGTACTTATCCAGAAAATGATTGTAAAAAGTTTGCCTGCGAATACCGGCATCTTCCATAATTTGCCGAACAGAGATTTTTTCAAAAGCTTGTTCGGTCAGTAATTTTTTAAAGGATTTGGCAATCCTTTTTTTCGTGATTAAGGATAATGTCATTTTTACTCCTTAGTCTTTTCTGTTCTATCCTTAGTTTATCATGAATGATGCAATAGGAAAACTAAAAAGAGGGACATATTCCTAATTTTGTCCGTTCCAAAAAAGAGCAAAGAATTTTACAATAAAAATAAGAAAAATAAAGCAAAGGAGAAACTCATGAAAAAAATTATCAATCAACCAACGGCTGTTGTGGACGAAATGTTGGACGGTTTGGCTTATATCCACAATGATTTGGTGCATCGTGTAGAAGGCTTTGACATCATTGCCCGAAATAGCGAAAAATCTGGCAAGGTAGCGATTATCTCAGGTGGCGGGAGCGGTCATGAGCCTGCTCATGCTGGCTTTGTGGGCGACGGTATGTTGTCAGCTGCGATTTGCGGAGCAGTCTTTACTTCCCCAACTCCTGACCAAGTCTTGCAGGCAATCAAAGAAGCAGACGAAGGCGCAGGTGTGTTCATGGTTATCAAAAATTATTCTGGCGACATCATGAACTTTGAAATGGCACAGGATATGGCAGAAATGGAAGGAATCGAGGTGGCAAGTGTTGTTGTCGATGACGATATTGCTGTTGAGGACAGCCTTTACACGCAAGGCCGCCGTGGAGTTGCTGGTACCATTTTGGTTCATAAGATTTTGGGAAATGCTGCGCGTGCTGGAAAATCATTGAGTGAAATCAAGGCCTTGGCTGACGAATTGGTTCCTCAGATTCATACGGTTGGGCTGGCTCTCAGTGGAGCAACCGTTCCTGAAGTCGGAAAACCCGGCTTTGTGCTTGCTGATGATGAAATTGAATTTGGAATCGGCATTCATGGAGAGCCCGGCTATCGCAAAGAAAAAATGCAGCCGTCTAAAGACTTGGCACAAGAATTAGCGGCAAAATTGAAAGACTCTTTTGAACTCAAGGCAGGAGATAAAATCGGAATCCTTATCAATGGTATGGGTGCAACACCGCTCATGGAACAATACGTATTTGCCAACGATGTGGCTGGAATCCTTGCAGCAGCAGGTCTGGAAGTTGTTTACAAGAAATTAGGAAACTACATGACATCTATAGACATGGCAGGCATTTCTTTGACTTTTATCAAGCTAGAGCACAAAGAATGGGTAGACGCATTAAATAGTCCTGTTACAACAATTGCTTGGTAGGAGGTATGATATGGATGCAGAATTAGCAAAGAAATGGATGCTTCTCTTTAACGAAAAAATTCAAGCAAATAAAGACTATCTGTCAGAGTTAGACACCCCTATTGGTGACGGGGATCACGGAGGAAATATGGCGCGCGGTATGGCCGCTGTCGTTGAAAATTTGGAAGGAAAAGATTTTGCCAATTCAGCAGAAGTCTTTCAAGTTGTCTCCATGCAATTGCTTAGCAAGGTTGGCGGGGCTTCTGGTCCTCTTTACGGCTCAGCCTTTATGGGAATAATGAAGGCTGAAAAAGAGGGTACTAGCTTGGCGGATGCTGTTCAAGCAGGGCTTGATATGATTCAAAAGCGAGGAAAAGCTGTTCCGGGTGAAAAAACCATGGTGGATGTCTGGTCTGGTGTGGTGACGGCTCTTCAAAAAGGAGAATTGACCAAAGACACCATTCATACTTTGGTTGAAGCGACGAAAGATATGAAAGCAACGAAGGGTCGGGCTTCTTATGTCGGAGAGCGCTCTATCGGACATATTGACCCCGGTTCGTATTCATCAGGCTTACTTTTTGAAGCCTTGCTAGAAGTGGAGGAAAAAGCATGACAGAAGTTGGGATTGTCATCGTTTCTCATTCAAAATGGATTGCTCAAGGCCTTGTGGATTTGATTTCAGAAGTTGCTAAAGACGTTGTGCTGACCTATGTAGGCGGTACAGAAGATGGAGGTATTGGTACAAGTTTTGAGCAAGTCCAAACGATTGTAGAAGCCAATGAAGCAGAGAAGATTTTAGCTTTCTTTGATCTTGGATCGGCTCGCATGAATCTGGAGCTAGTAGCAGATTTTTCAGATAAAGACATCATCATTAACAATGTTCCCATTGTTGAAGGAGCTTATACTGCGGCTGCTCTTTTGCAAGCTGGTGCAGATTTGGCAACTATTCAAGAACAATTGAAAGAATTGGAGATTAAAAAATAAAGGAGGCGGATTATGATTCAGTATCTCGGTGAATTTTTAGGAACCTTTATCCTAGTATTGCTTGGTGATGGGGTTGTTGCTGGGAATGTTTTGAGCAAGACGAAGGAGGAAGGAACTGGCTGGGTTTCTATCGTTTTAGGCTGGGGGATTGCTTGTACCGTGGCGGTTTATGTATCTGGATTTTTCAGCCCAGCTCACTTGAATCCAGCGGTCACATTCGCAATGGCTTCTATTGGAGCGATTAGTTGGGGACAGGTTTTTCCGTTTATTCTTGCACAAATGCTGGGTGCCATGGCTGCAGCTTTGGTTTTATGGCTTCACTATTATCCTCATTGGGCAGAAACGAAAGATTCAGGTTTGATTTTAGCCAGCTTTTCAACAGGTCCAGCCATTCGCCACTCAGCTTCCAACTTTTTGGGGGAAGCACTAGGAACGGCCATTCTTGTCATCACGATTATGGCAATTGGTCCAAATAAAGTTGCTGCTGGTTTGGGTCCAATCATCGTAGGAACGGTTATTTTTGCAGTCGGTTTCTCACTCGGACCAACGACAGGCTATGCGATCAATCCTGCACGGGATTTGGGACCGCGTATCATGCATGCTGTTTTACCAATTGCAAATAAAGGAGATTCTGACTGGTCCTATGCTTGGATTCCAGTTTTGGGTCCAATTGTCGGCGGTGTCGTAGGGGCTTTGCTCTACAATATCATTTTGGGTGTCATTTAAAAATAGTCAAAAGTAGGTTTCGGCCTACTTTTGTTGTCTCTTCTTGTGCTTCTTGTCTGAATTTTTTATAATAGCTGTATAGAATAGCGAGGATAGAGATGGCAAAGAAGCATTGGCTGAAATTACTTGGAGTGTTTTTGATTTTCGGAATAGTTGCCTGTCATTCAGTTTTGCTAGATCCAACTGAACGAATAGATGAACAAAAAGAGTATCAAGCTATTGTAGCGAAATTTCATCAGATAACCGTTCCTGAACTCAAAGAAAAGCAGGATCAGAGTGAAAATTTTTATCTCTACATCGGGAGAGGAACTTGTCCACACTGTAGGCGATTTGTGAAACAACTGGAACGAATCAAAACAAAATCTTTTTATTATTTAGATAGTGAGAAAAAGACACCAGAGTTAGTTGCTTTTCGTGAGGCATATAAGATAAAATTTGTTCCTTATTTTGGGAAATTTAGTGGTTTTACAGAAGAAAAAGTGCTACAAATCAAGAAAAATATGACTGCTAAAGAAATTGAGAATTTTAATAAATAAGAGAAAAATTGATAAATAAAAAATAACAAAATACTTTTCAAAATTGGTCTAGATAGGTTATAATGATGTCAAGATATAAAAAAAGAACAACTGAATGCCAGGTGTTCTTTACGTAAAAATAATTAGTGATTTCCACTGCGTGACACGAACTTGATTTTAAAGAAATCGCCACGTTTGTAGGCTTCGCTATACTCTAAAATTTGTCCTGTACTTTCTAACTGTGTTGTTTTTACTTGGAAGACGGTCGGGAAGTTTGTGTCAATGTCCAGTAATGTTGCAACAGTTTCTGGTGTCGGGAAGATAATTTCATTAGTTTCTTCAAAATGCTCGTCATTCATGTGAATATGATAGTCTTGTTTGAAGCGAGTGTAGATAGAGCTGTAATATTCAAGATTTGGATAATTTGCATTGATATATTGCTCTGGGATATAGGATTGATGATAGATGTAAGGGGTATCTTTTGCTTTACGAAGTCTCTCGATTTTATAGTAAAATTGATGTCCCTTCAAATCTAACTTATCAAGAAATTTCAAGTCGTTTCCGCGCTCGATCGATAAAACGGTCACTTGATCATTTTGGGTAGGAAATATCTCAACGTCAGAAAATTCAACGAGTTTGTACTTACGCGCGCGCGACACAAATGTTCCTTTTCCTTGCTGGCGAATGATATATCCGTCTTTTGCTAGCTCATTTAAAGCTCTGACAACAGTAATAGAACTCACATCGTACATTGTGATTAGCTCAGCTTCTGTATAAAATTTATCTCCATTCTCAAATTGACCTGAGATGATCTTGCTTTTGAGTTCGTCTTTAATGTATTGGTATTTAGGGATTGCCATGTTATTCACCTCTCTTTCGCTTCCCTCTCATAAAAAATTTTACCATAATTTTTCTTAAAATGGTTAAATTTATTAAATTTTTCAAAAACTATTGACATTTCATACAAAATATATTATATTAACCTATGTAACCGATTACAAAAAATGTTATGTGAAAGAAGGAAATGGTTTGGCAAGATTTGAGATTAAAGAAGAATTTTATCTGAATCAACAGCCTTTTAAAATATTGTCTGGTGCCATTCATTATTTTCGGATTCAGCCAGATGATTGGTATCATTCGCTTTATAATTTGAAAGCTCTGGGCTTTAATACGGTAGAAACCTACATTCCTTGGAACGTTCATGAACCTCAGAAAGGGCAGTTTTGCTTTGAGGGGATCTTGGATTTGGAGAAATTTCTTCAAATTGCTCAAGATTTAGGCTTGTATGCCTTGCTTCGTCCGTCACCTTATATTTGTGCAGAATGGGAATTCGGTGGTTTGCCGGCTTGGCTTTTAGAAGAAGATATGAGAATCCGTTCTTCTGACCCTGCTTATTTTGCCGCAGTTGCTAGCTATTATGATGAATTGCTTCCGCGCTTAGTCCCGCATCTTTTGGAAAATGGCGGCAACATTCTCATGATGCAGGTCGAAAATGAATATGGCTCGTATGGCGAAGATAAGGAATACTTGAGAGCTGTTCGAGATATGATGCTAGAGCGAGGTGTGACTTGTCCGCTCTTTACGTCAGACGGACCTTGGCGAGGCACTTTGCGGGCAGGGACGTTGATTGAGGATGATGTGTTTGTAACGGGGAACTTTGGCTCCAAAGCAAAAGAAAATTTCGCGCAGATGCAGGAATTCTTTGATGAACATGGCAAGAAGTGGCCGCTCATGTGTATGGAGTTTTGGGACGGTTGGTTCAATCGTTGGAAGGAGCCAGTTGTCACACGAGATCCAGAAGAGTTGGCTGAAGCGGTTCACGAAGTCTTGCAACAAGGCAGTATCAATCTTTATATGTTTCACGGGGGAACAAACTTTGGTTTTATGAATGGCTGTTCAGCGCGAGGAAACATTGATCTGCCGCAAGTGACGTCTTATGATTACGAAGCTCTCCTTGATGAACAAGGAAATCCAACACCTAAATACTTTGCTATTCAGCAAATGTTAAAAAAATATTATCCAGAGTATCCACAAATGGAGCCTTTGGTAAAAGAATCGTTTGAGTTAAAGAATATTCCGCTCAGTGAGAAAGTTAGTTTATTTGAGACTTTAGAAGATGTAGCGCAGCCAATCGAGAGCTTGTATCCTATGAAAATGGAGGAGTTGGGCCAAAATGTTAGTTATCTGCTCTATCGTACAGAAGCGGAATGGGATGCGGACGAGGAACGGATTCGTGTCATTGATGCGCGTGACCGCATGCAGCTTTTTGTCGATGAAGAGCTTGTCGTCAATCAGTATCAAATGGAAATTGGTGAAGACATCTTTGTTCCCCGGCAGAAGCAATCCACGCATCAGATTGATATTTTTATAGAAAATATGGGGCGCGTCAATTATGGGCACAAACTGTTGGCAGAAAGCCAGCACAAGGGCATTCGGACTGGAGTCTGCAAGGATTTGCACTTTATGCTCCATTGGAAACAGAGTGCGGTCTTATTGTTGCTTATGAAAAAACAGGCTATGATGCGACAACAGAAGGACGTCTGCCAGATTTGCTACCAAATTGGTCAGCCAAACGCATGAAAGAGTTAGGCGCTGACGCAGTCAAAGTTTTGATTTACTATGATATAGATGACAAACCTGAAATCAACGACATCAAGCAAGCCTGGGTAGAGCGCGTAGGAAGTGAATGTGTGGCAGAAGACATTCCTTACTTCCTTGAAATCTTGACTTATGATAGGAAGCGTGCTAGTGTAGTAGATGTAGATTATGCGAAAGTAAAACCACACAAAGTCAACGAAGCCATGAAGCTCTTTTCAGATTCACGCTACAATGTAGACGTTTTGAAAGTAGAAGTTCCTGTCAATATGAATTTTGTAGAAGGCTTTACCAAAGAAGGAGTAGAGCCAGTTTATAGTCTTGCAGAAGCGAAGGCTTTTTTTAAAGAGCAGTCTGATGCAACTCACCTGCCCTTTATTTTCCTGAGTGCTGGAGTTAGCGCAGAACTTTTCCAGAAAACGCTCAAAGTGGCGCATGAAGCGGGTTCTCAATTTAACGGTGTCCTTTGCGGACGTGCTACTTGGAAAGACGCAGTTACGGTCTTTGCAGATCAAGGAACAGATGCAGCTAAAGCTTGGCTAGATGAAGCGGGGCGTCAAAATATTGAAGACTTGAATCGTGTTTTACGTGAAACAGCTGTTTCGTGGACGGAAAAACTAAAAATTTAAAATAGGCAAACCTAAATTTGTAATAAAAACAAGGAAAGTTGTATGAAATCTTATCAAGAAGCTATTTTTGGAACATTTCAAGGGCAAAATATTGTCTCTTATACATTTGAAAATGATTTGGGCTATCGTTTGAAAGTCATGACTTACGGTGCGACTGTCTTAGAGTATGCCACTCCGGACAAAAATCATGAATTTGCAAATATCGTGGTGGGGTTTAATCATTTTGATGCCTATGTAGGCAACAGCCCTAAATATGGTGCAAGCGTCGGACCAGTTGCAGGACGGATTGCAAAAGCACAGTTTGAGCTGAATGGCGAAACCTATCAGTTAGAAGTCAACAACGCAGAAAATTGCAATCATAGCGGTTCTACTGGCTGGGACAGTGCTATTTTTCAAGTTGAGGAAGTCACAAATGAAGGCGTCACTTTCTATACCGAACGTGCAGATGGAACGGGTGGTTTTCCGGGAAATCTGAAAGTCTGGGTTTCTTATACTTTAACGGAACTAGGTGAGTTAGAGATTTCTTACCAAGTTCAGACGGACAAAGATACCTTGGTCAATCCAACCAATCACAGTTACTTCAACTTATCAGGTGATTTCAGCCAACCAATTGATAACTGTATCTTGCAGTTGAATACCTTAGGTGTATTTCCAATCGCACCGGACGGCGTGCCTGCTAAAATGCCAGATTCAGAGCGGGGGTTTGTCAAAGATCTAACAAAAGGTGTGGCTTTTAAGGATATTTTTGCCAATCAAGATGAGCAGATTCAGATTGTGTCTGGCTTGGATCATCCGTTTGCATTGGAAAAAGGAGAGAAAGAAGCAGGTTCCTTGTACGATCCTAAATCCGGTCGCCTTTTGACATTTAAAACAAGTGCGCCATGCCTAGTGACTTACTCAGCAAACTTTGTAGATGATACAGTCATTTTAAATGGACAATCCATGATTCAACACAATGGCTTGGCTCTTGAAACCCAAGCCCTACCAGATGCCATTCACAGCGACCTGAAAGCTGATGTTATCTTGAAAGCAGGTGAGGTTTTTACCAGCACAACCATTTATCATGCAACAAGCAAATGAAAATGAATATTAAAAACGGCAGTACATTTTTCTGTCGTTTTTGATTAAGACATTTAGTATCATCAAATATCATCATAATCTCATTCCCTTCGATTTCTATTTGTAAAATCTAAGGTTAAACCAGCTTACCAACCTGATTTTTTGCTATAATAGTATTTATGAGTAGAATTTTGGATAATGAATTGATGGGAGACGAGGAGCTCGTAGAGCGCACATTGCGTCCCCAGTATTTACAAGAATATATTGGGCAAGACAAGGTCAAAAATCAGCTGAAAATTTTCATTGAGGCAGCTAAAATGCGAGATGAAGCGCTAGATCACACGTTGCTTTTTGGACCTCCAGGGTTGGGAAAAACCACTATGGCTTTTGTCATTGCCAATGAACTGGGAGTCAATCTCAAGCAAACTTCTGGTCCAGTCATCGAAAAAGCAGGTGATTTGGTAGCGATTTTAAATGATCTAGATCCGGGAGATGTCCTCTTTATTGATGAAATTCATCGCTTACCCATGGCTGTGGAAGAGGTGCTTTACAGCGCGATGGAGGATTTCTATATTGACATCATGATTGGTGCAGGGGAGACCAGCCGTAGCGTTCACTTGGAGTTACCGCCTTTTACGTTGATTGGAGCAACGACGCGGGCAGGTATGCTGTCAAATCCTCTACGCGCACGTTTCGGGATTACTGGTCACATGGAATATTATGCAGAAGCAGATTTGACTGAGATTGTGGAGCGAACGGCAGAAATTTTTGAAATGGATATCACTCATGAAGCAGCTGAGGAATTGGCACTGCGCAGCCGGGGTACGCCTCGGATTGCCAATCGGCTTCTTAAACGCGTACGAGATTTTGCTCAAATCATGGGAGATGGTTTGATTGATGCTCGTATCACTGATCAGGCTTTATCAATGCTGGACGTGGATCAAGAAGGGCTGGATTATGTAGATCAGAAGATTCTTAAAACCATGATTGAGGTTTATGGTGGTGGTCCGGTTGGTCTGGGAACTCTTTCGGTTAATATCGCTGAAGAACGAGAAACAGTTGAAGATATGTATGAGCCTTATCTGATCCAAAAAGGCTTTGTCATGCGGACGAGAACAGGGCGCGTGGCGACGCGCAAGGCTTATGAACATCTAGGATATGAGTATTTGGAAAAGTAGGATTTATGAAAATAGCAGAGCAGGATATTTTAAATCAATTTACTGCAGATAAAGATTTGATGACGATTTTAACAATGATTCGTAGTTTGCAGCTAAAAGATAGTTGGTTGGCTGCTGGCAGTGTACGAAATTTTATCTGGAATTATTTGTCAAATCAACCGGGATTTGATAAAGAGACAGACGTTGATGTAATTTTCTTTAATCCAGCTATTTCTTATGAAGAAACCCTTAAAATCGAGACAAAACTGAAAGAAAACTATCCAAACTATAACTGGGAACTGAAAAATCAGGTTTATATGCATATTCACAACCCTAATACAGAACCTTATCGAGATTCTAGAGATGCTATGAGCAAGTACCCAGAACGCTGTACAGCAATTGGGCTTCGCTTATTGGACAACGACCAGTTGGAATTGTTCGCTCCTTATGGTTTAGACGATATTCTCGAGTTCCGAATTGCATCCACTCCGCATTTCCTAGAAGATGCAGACAGGAGGCAGCTCTATAACATGAGAATACAGAAAAAAGATTGGCAGAAGAAGTGGAACAATCTTCAAATTGAATTTCTTTAAAATTTTTTAGAAAAAAGAAAAATCTTTAAGAAAAATTTAAGTCAGCATCGTTATACTATAATTACAAGTTGAGAGAAGCTTAACTTGAACTCCTAAAAACTTTTCTTTTTCATAATAATCTCCCTATAAGAGTCGCCCAATCGGCGGCTTTTTTGAGATTTATAAAGAATTGAAAAAATCTCAAGGGTTAAAATTCCTATTTTTATAGATTTTGTTATAATAGTAAAGAGGTCTATGCTATGAAAAAAATTGTGTTTGTTTGCCTGGGAAATATCTGTCGCAGTCCAATGGCAGAATTTGTGATGAAAGATTTGACAGATGAAGTTTATGTTGAAAGTCGTGCGACTTCGGATTGGGAACATGGGAATCCAATTCACTCTGGAACGCAGGCAATTTTCAGGAAATATGCCATTCCTTATGATAAAGGTAAGACTTCGCAGCAAATATCAATACAGGACTTTGAACGTTTTGATTATATTATCGGAATGGACCAATCCAATCTTCAGGATTTAAAGAAAATGGCGCCAAAGCAATATGCTAGTAAAATTTTCCAATTTGAAGAGAAAAGTGTGCCAGATCCGTGGTACACAGGAGATTTTGATGAAACCTATCAGCTTGTATTGGAAGGTTGTCAAAAGTGGCTGGAGCAGATGAAGAACGAAGATTAAGTAAAAAATGGATACACTAAAAGCATTTTACGAAAAATATAAAATTTATCTTACAAGGCATAATTTAGAGTTGCTAACAGTAACAGTTATTGTCATATCAGCGATTGTTGCCTTTACATCAGGGATTCCAAGTCAAGGGGCTTTGACGTTGGATAAAGGAGCAATCAAGTACAATGGTAGCCTTGTTCGTGGGAAAATGAGTGGACAAGGAACCTTGACTTTTAAAAATGGCGATGTCTATAAAGGGCATTTTAAAAATGGAACGTTTAATGGGCAAGGAACTTTTACCGCTAAAGCTGGCTGGAAGTATGAAGGAAATTTTGTAAATGGTCAAGCAGATGGTCAAGGAAAATTGACGACAGAGGACAATGTTGTCTACAAGGGAAAGTTTAAACAGGGGATTTATCAAAATGCGCGTTAAATGGTTTTCATTAGTGAGGATTACAGGGTTACTTCTAGTCCTGCTCTACCATTTCTTCCAGAAAGCTTTTCCTGGCGGTTTTATTGGTGTGGATATTTTCTTCACTTTCTCAGGCTTTTTGATTACATCTCTCTTGATTGATGAATTTGCCAGAAACAAGGGAATTGACATCAAAGGATTTCTGAGACGGCGATTTTATCGGATTGTGCCGCCGCTTGTGCTAATGATTTTGGTTGTTATGCCTTTCACGCTTTTAATTCGGAGAGATTTTGTGGCGGGGATTGGAACGCAAATCGCTGCTGCATTCGGCTTTATGACCAATTTCTATGAAATCTTGTCCGGTGGAAATTACGAAAGCCAATTTATCCCGCACCTTTTTGTGCACACTTGGAGCTTGGCTTTGGAAATGCACTACTATATTTTATGGGGGTTGGCAACATGGTATTTAGCAAAGAAAAGTAAGAATGTTGGACAATTTCGTGGAGTCATCTTTCTTGTTTCGTCTGCTTTGTTCTTCATTAGTTTTCTTTCTATGTTTGTCAGAGGTTTTTTCTCTTCAAACTTTTCTGTGATTTACTTTTCGAGTTTTACTCATATCTTCCCATTTTTTGTAGGAAGTGTTCTAGCTACGGTTTCAGGTGTGAGCGACTTGGGAGCACCTTTCCGTAAAATAGAGCAAGCGCTTGATTTGAAAAAAACCTTTTATCTACTTGGTGGAAGTTTTGTAGCTTTGCTACTGTTGACTTTTCTTCTGAGGTTTGACAATTTATTGACTTATCTGTTTGGTTTTCTTCTTGCAACGGTATTTTCAGTAGTGATGATTTTAGCAACACGTGTGCTCCATGAGAAGACGCCACATGTTGATGAGCCACCGATTATCACTTTCATTGCAGATACGAGCTACGGTGTCTATTTGTTCCATTGGCCATTCTATATCATTTTCTCTCAATTGATGAGCAATGGTTTAGCTGTGCTCTTGACAACCATTCTCTCCTTTGCTTTCGCTGCCGGCTCTTTTTACCTTTTGGAGCCAACATTAGCAGGTAAAGAGCCCAAAGTATTTGGCTTGAAAATGAATATTAAGCAGATCACAATACCTGTATTTTATAGTTTAATTCCTTTTACCTTGATAACATTGATCATTATGATGACTGCTCCCAAAATCGGTGCCTTTGAAGAAAATTTATTGGTCAATGGACTCAATCAAGCTGATAATAAAATGCAAATCACTCGTACACAAGTTGATCATGCGACAGCCAGCCAATACAATGTTACGAAAGGAACAACTGTTATCGGAGATTCTGTTGCTTTACGGGCAAGCGAATGGCTCAAACAAGCTATGCCAGAGGCTCAAGTAGATGCAGCTGTTAGCCGTAATTTAGCATCAGGATTGGAGGTTTATCAAACAGATATTTCCAATAAAGTGCTTCTGGAAAATGTTGTGCTAGCGTTGGGCGCTAATACTGTTGATAACTATGAAAGTCTGCTCAATCAATTTATTTCAAAATTACCGAAAGGTCATCGCTTAATCTTGGTAACGCCTTATGACGGACGCACAGCGCATGATGGGACCAGTATCGCTGTAAAAACACGTCAGTATGAATTGGAATTGGCTAAAAAATACGATTATGTCTTTGTAGCAGATTGGTATCAGGTAGCTATCGAACATCCTGAAATTTGGTATGGAACTGACTATGTGCACTTTGGCTCGGAGACAACAACAATCACCAAAGGCGGTGAACTCTATGCTCAAACCGTCAAACAAGCCATTGATGAAGCTGTGAAAAAAGGAACAGTGAAGAAATAATAGTAATAATTAGAAGTCATGGATTGCCTTGCGATTCATGACTTTTGTGTGCTGTAAAAAGATAGTAGGGTAGAACGAGGGTGTAGGAATACACAGCAAAAATGCTCTTTTTTACATAACTTTTGTTTTTGGAAATCTTGAAAAAGTATGTGAAATATATAATTTTAAGTTTTAAACTTCACAAACAATGTTTTTAAATATAATAGAAAACTCATGTTTTGAAATAAATTCACAATATAAAAGAAAAAGTTTGTGAAGTTTACTTGGAAGTGTTTACAAGAGAAAGAAAATAAGGTATAATAATCTTGTGAAAAAATTAACAAAGGATTTGTAAAAATCCTGAGAACCATTGGAGGAACACATGGCTGATAAAAAAACATTAACTCCCGAAGAAAAAAAGTTAGCTGCTGAAAAGCATGTTGACGAACTCGTTCAAAAAGGGCTAGTTGCTCTGGAAGAAATGAGAAAATTAAATCAAGAACAAGTAGACTACATTGTTGCAAAAGCTTCAGTTGCTGCTCTTGATGCACATGGTATCTTAGCAGAACATGCTGTTAAAGAAACAGGTCGCGGCGTCTTTGAAGACAAAGCAACAAAAAACCTTTTTGCCTGCGAACATGTTGTTAACAATATGCGTGGTGTTAAAACTGTTGGTGTGATTGAAGATGATCCTATTACAGGTTTAACGAAAATTGCTGAACCAGTCGGAGTAATCTGCGGAATCACTCCAACGACCAACCCAACTTCAACAGCGATTTTTAAATCATTGATTTCGTTGAAAACGCGGAATCCAATTATCTTTGCTTTCCACCCATCTGCTCAAGAATCTTCTGCTCATGCGGCACAAATCGTACGTGATGCAGCGATTGCAGCAGGTGCACCTGAAAACTGTGTTCAATGGATTACACAGCCATCTATGGAAGCAACAACAGCTTTGATGAACCACGAAGGGATTGCAACAATCCTTGCGACTGGTGGGAACGCCATGGTAAAAGCTGCTTATTCATGCGGCAAACCTGCTCTTGGAGTTGGTGCTGGTAACGTTCCAGCTTACGTTGAAAAATCAGCAAATATCCGCCAAGCAGCACATGATATCGTGATGTCCAAATCATTTGATAATGGTATGGTCTGTGCATCTGAGCAAGCCGTGATTATTGATAAAGAAATCTATGATGAATTTGTAGAAGAATTCAAATCTTACCATACTTACTTTGTCAACAAGAAAGAAAAAGCGCTTTTGGAAGAATTCTGTTTTGGTGCAAAAGCTAACAGCAAGAACTGCGCTGGTGCAAAATTGAACCCAAATATTGTTGGTAAACCAGCTACATGGATTGCTGAGCAAGCAGGATTCAAAGTACCAGAAGGTACAAATATCTTGGCTGCTGAATGTGCAGAAGTTGGAATTAAAGAACCATTGACTCGTGAAAAATTATCACCTGTTATTGCAGTTTTGAAAGCTGAAGATACTGAAGATGGACTTAAAAAAGCTCGTCAAATGGTTGAATTTAATGGTCTAGGACACTCAGCTGCTATCCATACAAAAGATGAAGCTCTTGCAAAACGTTTCGGTACGGAAATAAAGGCAATGCGTATTATCTGGAACTCTCCATCTACCTTTGGTGGTATCGGTGATGTATACAACGCCTTCATTCCATCATTAACACTTGGATGTGGTTCATACGGACACAACTCAGTTGGTGATAACGTATCAGCTATCAACCTTCTTAACATCAAGAAAGTAGGAAAACGTAGAAATAATATGCAATGGTTTAAAGTTCCTTCAAAAATCTACTTCGAACGTAACTCAATCCAATATCTTCAAACTTGCGAAGGCATTGAACGTGTTATGATTGTTACCGATAAATCTATCGAAAAACTTGGCTTTGTGCAACGTGTGATTGATCAATTGAATCTCCGTGCAAATAAAGTGACGATTCAAGTCTTCTCAGATGTTGAACCAGATCCAGACATCACAACAGTCCGCCGCGGTACTGAAGCAATGCGTGAATTTGAACCAGATACAATCATTGCACTCGGTGGTGGTTCTCCAATGGATGCGGCTAAAGGAATGTGGATGTTCTATGAACAACCAGAAGTTGACTTCAGCGATCTTGTTCAAAAATTCATGGATATTCGTAAACGTGCCTTCAAATTCCCATCACTTGGTAAGAAAGCGAAATACATTGGTATCCCAACAACATCTGGTACAGGTTCAGAAGTAACACCGTTTGCTGTTATCTCTGATAAAGCAAACAATCGTAAATACCCACTTGCTGACTATGCTTTGACGCCAACCATTGCGATTGTTGACCCAGCTTTGGTAGAATCTGTTCCAGCATTTATCGCAGCAGATACAGGTATGGATGTTCTAACTCACGTTACTGAAGCTTATACTTCTAACTTTGCCAATGACTATACAGATGGTATTGCTCTTCAAACCATCAAGTTAGTCTTCAAATACTTGGAAAAATCTGTAAAAACGGCTGACCCAGAAGCCCGTGAAAAGATGCATAATGCCTCTACAATGGCTGGTATGGCCTTTGCAAATGCCTTCCTTGGAATGAGTCACTCAATGGCGCATAAGATTGGTGCTGTTCACCACACCATTCACGGACGTACAAATGCTATTTTACTTCCTTATGTTATCCGTTACAATGGAACTCGTCCATCTAAAACTACAACATGGCCTAAGTACAACTACTGGAAAGCTGATGAAAAATTCCAAGATATTGCTCGTATGCTAGGTCTTCCTTGCTCAACACCAGAAGAAGCGGTTGAAGCGTATGCCAAAGCTGTTTATGACCTTGGTGTAGCGGTTGGCATCAAGATGAACTTTAAAGATCAAGGTATTGATGAAAAAACTTGGAAAGATAGCTTACATGATATTGCCGTTCTTGCTTATGAAGACCAATGTTCACCAGCAAATCCACGCTTGCCAATAGTTACTGACATGGAAGAAATTATGGCTGATGCCTACTATGGCTATGCAGAACGTCCAGGACGTCGTAAATAGACAGTAAAGTTTGTTCTAATTTGAATCGTTCGTCATTGTACAGACAATGTATTCAGATTTTTAGACATAAATCAGTTTATCAGTCACCATCTCCCTGCTTTTGTAGGGAGATTTTTCTATTTGGAGAGAGTGTTCTTTCTCTTGCTTGATATTGTATGCGTTTTCCTGTAAACTAGTTGTGAAAAAAGGAGGGCGGTCATGTTTCAATTGTTGGTATTTGATAGGGACGATGTCATTGTGGATACAGAAAATCTTATACTTCTCTTTTCCCTAAAATATCATAATAGACTGATAAGTTTTGAATCTGTAAATTTGATACTAAAATAATGAAAAGTTGATGTTGCAAAAAGCATTATGAGTGTTATAATATAGTTGTGTAAGCGGTTTCTAAAATAGATGATATTTATAAAAAATAAGGAGGAAATATAATGTCAGTATTTTATGTTCCATCAGTTAATCTTATTGGTTGTGGTGTGATTAATGAAATAGGTGGTCATATCAAAGAGTTGGGGTATAAGAAAGCTCTCTTGGTGACAGACCATTATATTGCAAGCAGTGACATTTTACCTAAGGTAACTGCACCACTTGATAAGGAAGGCATTGAGTATGTCGTTTTTAGTGATGTTGAGCCGAATCCAACTGTTAAAAATGTTGAAGATGGTTTAGCTGTTTTGCGAGATAATAATTGTGATTTTATTATTTCACTTGGTGGTGGTTCGCCGCAAGATGCTGCAAGTAGTATTTCAATTCTTGCAACGAATGGTGGGCGTCCGCAAGATTACGAAGGTGTTCACAAATCAAAGGAAAAAGGCTTGCCGGTTGTAGCAATCAATACGACAGCAGGAACATCAGCTGAAATCACGATTAACTATGTTATTACTGATGAAGAGCGTAAAGTGAAAATGGTTATGGTTGACAAGAATAGCCTTGCACTCCTGTCAGTAAATGATCCAGAATTGATGATTTCAAAACCAAAAGCTTTGACGGCTGCAACGGGTATGGATGCCCTTACACATGCGGTTGAAGCTTTGGTAACACCAGGTGCGTACAATGTGACGAAAAAATTGTCTATTGGTGCAATTGAGTTAATGAAAGAATTTTTGCCACGTGCTGTTGAAAATGGCCATGACATTGAAGCACGCGAAGCGATGGTTAATGCGATTTTCCTAGGTGGTATGGCCTTTAATAATGCTGGGCTAGGTTATGTACATTCTATGGCTCATCAACTTGGAGCAGTTTACAATCTTCCTCACGGTGTTTGTTGTGCCATGCTTTTACCGGTTGTAGAGCGTGAAAATGCAAAACGTGTGCCAGAAGCATTCCGAAATGTTGCAAAAGCTCTTGGTCTCCATACGGAAGGCAAAAGTGATAAAGAATGCGCTGATTATGCCATTTCTGAAATTGAAAAATTATCAGCAACTGTGGGTATTCCGAAAAAATTGACAGAACTGGACATTAAAGAAGAGGAATTTGACTTTGAATACCTTTCTAAAAATGCACTCATTGATGCTTGTGCACCAGGAAATCCATTTATGCCAACCCTAGAAGAAACGATTGCTCTTTACAAAGAATTGTTTTAAGCACTGATTTATCATAAAAATAAGCTACCGATGAAATTTTCGGTAGCTTATTTACGTTTTCAATTTTTATGCTTGCCCAATATGTCCCCTACCTCTGGTTCGTTCGTAAAATAAAATTGGCAAATATTGACTGATAATCTTTTGTGAGAAGTCGCGTGGCATAAAATATTATAAAACACTTCAACGGACTTTTTAAAAAGAAATTTAGACGGACGCCAGGACAATATCGCAAAGAACACCAGCACTGAGAAACTTTTAAACTTTTATTCAAAAGCGACTCTGGCTGATACTCCTGAAAAAAGCGTTCCCCCTTGCTAATTCTATTATAAGGTCTCCATTCTGGAAAATTCTTGGGGGAAAGCTTGTGACGATGTGGTAGATAGCGCTCGCAGAGATGTAGTCTTTTGCGTGCCTCGGAGGCAATGTGCGATAATGATAGTATCATGTTAAAATGATTATCTCTCTGAAACTACTTTCAAGATTTAAGAGAAAAGTGAGCATTATCAGAAATTAGAACCTAAATATCGGATGTTATTGAAAGCGTTTTAAAAAACAGCTATAATAGCACCGTGAGATTGAAAGCGCTTTAAAAATCGATCTACAATAGTAAAGGAGAAGGCTGTCTATGGCAAAAATGACAAAAGACGAGCTGATTGCCAAAATAAAAGATGGCATCATTGTTTCCTGTCAGGCTCTGCCACATGAACCGCTTTATACTGATGCAGGTGGGGTTATTCCTCTTTTAGTGAAAGCGGCTGAACAAGGAGGCGCTGTTGGTATTCGAGCGAATAGCGTTCGGGATATTAAGGAAATTAAAGAGGTCACTTCGCTACCCATTATTGGTATTATCAAGCGAGATTATCCACCTCAAGAGCCATTTATTACCGCAACGATGCGAGAAATTGATGAACTAGCAGCTCTGGATATTGAAGTGATTGCTTTTGATTGTACAAAGCGGGAGCGTTTTGATGGTTTAAAGATTGCGGATTTCATCAAGCAAGTGAAGGAGAAATATCCTCATCAATTGTTCATGGCAGATGTGAGTACCTTTGAAGAGGGAGCTACTGCGGTAGAAGCAGGTGTGGACTTTGTAGGGACAACTTTGTCGGGCTACACTTCTTATAGTTTGCAATGTGAGGGGCCGGATTTTGATCTGATAAAAAATTTATGTGATGCAGGTTTGGATGTTATTGCGGAAGGAAAAATTCATTATCCAAGTGAAGCTAAAACGATTCATGACTTAGGTGTTAGAGGAATTGTAGTAGGTGGTGCCATTACGCGTCCAAAAGAAATTACAGAGCGTTTTGTTGCAGCAGTAAGTGAAAAGTAGGAACAATTTTATCCTAAAAAGGATGACAATAAAAGGAGAAACAATATGAGAATGAAGAAGATACTTTGTTCGTTGTTTGCAGGAGCTGCTATTTTATCGTTAGCAGCATGTGGAAATTCAGGTGGTTCAAACAAATCAGCTGATTCAGGAAATTCCTCTGGCAAGACAGAGATTACCTGGTGGGCTTTCCCAGTCTTCACGCAAAAAAAGGCCAGCGATGGTGTTGGTACGTATGAAAAAGAAATTATCAAAGCATTTGAAAAAGCTAATCCAGATATTAAAGTGAAATTAGAAACTATTGACTTCAAATCTGGTCCAGAAAAAATTACAACAGCGATTGAAGCAGGAACAGCGCCAGATGTCCTCTTTGACGCACCAGGACGGATTATTCAATATGGTAAAAATGGTAAATTGGTAGAATTGAACGATCTCTTTACAAATGATTTTGTCAAAGATGTCAATAACAATCAAATCATTCAGGCCAGCAAAGCTGGTGACAAAGCCTATATGTATCCAATTAGCTCTGCGCCATTTTACATGGCATTGAACAAGAAAATGCTAAAAGAAGCTGGTGTGTTAGACCTTGTTAAAGAGGGCTGGACAACCGCTGACTTTGAAAAAGTATTAAAAGCATTGAAAGCTAAAGGGTATACTCCTGGCTCACTCTTCAGTAATGGTCAAGGTGGTGACCAAGGTACACGTGCTTTCATTTCAAATCTTTATGGTGGTTCTGTAACAGATGATAAGGTGACAAAATATACAACGGACAGTCCAAACTTTGTCAAAGGTTTGAACAAAGCAGTGAGCTGGATTAAAGATGGTTTGATGACAAACGGCTCTCAATTCGATGGTGGAGCAGATATTCAAAACTTTGCGAATGGGCAAACTTCTTATACTGTTCTTTGGGCACCTGCGCAAAATGGTATCCAAGCAAAATTGTTGAAGGCAAGTGGCGTTGAAGTTGTTGAAGTACCATTCCCGTCAGACAATGGCAAACCAGCTTTGGAATACCTTGTAAATGGCTTTGGCATCTTTAACAATAAAGATAAAAAGAAAGTAGAAGCTGCTAAGAAATTTGTCAAATTTATCGCTGATGATAAGAAATGGGGACCACAAAATGTTGTTCGTACAGGTGCTTTCCCGGTTCGTTCATCATTTGGTAAATTGTACAATGACAAACGGATGGAAACAATCAACACTTGGACAAAATATTATTCACCATATTACAACACGATTGATGGATTTGCAGAAATGAGGACACTCTGGTTCCCAATGTTGCAATCTGTTTCAAATGGCGATGAAAAAGTTGAATCTGCTTTGAAGACCTTTACAGAAAAAGCAAATGAAACCATTAAAAAAAGTAAAAAATAAATAATGTAACGATTTCCCTTTTTCTGTTGTTGGTTTCATAAAATAGGAAAAGGGAATTTTTTATCAAAAAGAGGAGGTCAGTATCTCCTCTAGCTAAATGAGGTGTTGAATGTGAAAGTGAATAAAATAAGAATGAGAGAAACGGTGATTTCCTATGCTTTTTTGGCACCAGTTCTATTATTCTTTATTGTCTTTGTATTGGCACCGATGGTGATGGGATTTGTAACGAGTTTCTTTAATTATTCTATGACATCCTTTTCATTCGTTGGATTGGACAATTACTCACGAATGTTTAAAGATCCAGTCTTTATTAAATCTCTCATTAATACGGTGATTATTGTTATTGGTTCGGTACCAATTGTTGTGTTGTTCTCTTTGTTTGTGGCTTCTCAAACCTATAGTCAGAATGCGATTGCACGGTCATTTTATCGGTTTGTCTTCTTCCTGCCAGTGGTGACAGGGAGTGTAGCTGTAACGGTTGTATGGAAATGGATTTACGACCCACTGTCAGGGATTTTGAATTTCGTCCTGAAGTCGGGTCATGTCATCAATCAGAATATTTCTTGGCTGGGTGATAAGCATTGGGCGTTGATGGCGATTATTGTGATTTTGCTGACAACTTCTGTCGGGCAGCCTATTATTCTCTATATTGCTGCTATGGGAAATATTGACAATTCATTGGTGGAAGCTGCGCGTGTTGACGGAGCGACAGAGCTGCAAGTTTTCTGGAAGATTAAATGGCCAAGTCTTTTGCCAACAACTCTGTATATTGCGATCATTACAACAATCAATTCCTTCCAATGTTTTGCCTTGATTCAGCTATTGACATCTGGAGGTCCAAATTATTCAACCAGTACCTTGATGTATTACCTGTATGAAAAAGCCTTCAAGTTATCTGAATATGGTTATGCTAATACCATGGGAGTATTTTTAGCTGTCATGATTGCTTTGATTAGCTTTGCCCAATTCAAGATTCTTGGAAATGACGTCGAATATTAAAGAAAGGAGAGACAAGATGAAACAGAAAAAAATAAGTGCCTTTACGGTGATTTCAACGATTATTCTCTTGGTGTTGACCATTCTCTTTGTTTTTCCTTTCTATTGGATTTTAACAGGGGCTTTCAAATCGCAGCCAGATACGATTGTCATTCCACCTCAATGGTGGCCTAAGATGCCAACATTAGAAAATTTCCAACAGCTGATGGTGCAAAATCCAGCCCTGCAATGGATGTGGAATAGTGTCTTTATCTCGCTAGCGACCATGTTTTTGGTCTGTATTAACTCTTCTTTAGCAGGTTATGTTTTGGCGAAGAAGCGTTTTTATGGTCAACGTATTCTTTTTGCGACCTTTATCGCTGCCATGGCTCTGCCTAAACAAGTAGTACTAGTTCCTTTGGTCCGTATTGTCAACTTTATGGGCATTCATGATACACTAGCTGCAGTTATTTTGCCTCTTGTCGGTTGGCCTTTTGGGGTTTTCCTCATGAAGCAATTTAGTGAAAATATCCCAACGGAATTGTTGGAATCTGCTAAGATTGATGGCTGTGGTGAAATTCGGACTTTTTGGAATGTAGCTTTTCCAATTGTAAAACCAGGTTTTGCTGCCCTTGCCATTTTTACCTTTATCAACACATGGAATGATTACTTTATGCAATTGGTCATGCTGACATCGCGGCAGAATCTAACGATTTCACTAGGGGTAGCAACGATGCAGGCTGAAATGGCGACCAACTACGGTTTGATTATGGCTGGTGCTGCTATGGCAGCTGTTCCGATTGTAACCGTCTTTCTTGTCTTCCAAAAATCCTTCACGCAAGGTATTACTATGGGAGCTGTGAAAGGATAAGGAGGCTGACCAAATGATTTTCGATGAATTGGAAAATCTCGCCCACTACAAAGGTATCTATGAGAATTTGGATTGTGCCATTGATTATCTCCTGACTCACGATTTAAACGATTGTGAGTTGGGACGGTACGAGATTGACGGAGAAAAATCCTTTCTGTTTGTGCAGGAAAATGAATTGAGTTCCGAAGTGACAGATGAATGTGAATTTCATCAAGATTATCTGGATTTGCATTTTCTTTTGGCAGGGCATGAAATCATTCAATATGGCGCAAAAGTAAAAAAGATAAGCAAACCTTATGAGAAAAAGAAGGATATTGGGTTTGTGATTTGTGAGCAGCCCTATCCACTTTATTTGGACAAGCAGAATTTTGCTGCATTTTTGCCCAACGAACCACATCAGCCCAATAGATTTGCTGCTAAAGGTGATAAGGTCAAAAAATGTGTCGTAAAAGTTTTGCTCAATGATTAAACTAATTGATTAGGAGGTAGAACCATGGAAAAGAGAGGTTCTCAGTTAATACGAAGTATATTTGATACAGATAATTTCTTTATGAAAATATGTGAGAAAATATTAGATTTGGTGACTGTGAACCTCATCTTTCTTTTGTCTTGTCTGCCGATTGTCACGATTGGCATTGCAAAAGTTAGTCTATATCAGACCTTGTTTGCAATCAAGGGTGCACGTCGTGTAAAAGTCACAGCAACGTATGTACAAGCATTTAGGAAAAATTGGAAGGTCGGTTTAAAACTTAGTTTGCTAGAGCTGCTGATTGTAGGAATCAGTCTATTTGACCTCCTGCTTTTTTGGAGGCAGGAAACCATGCCGTTTCAAATGTTAAAAGCAACCTGTATCGGCGTCATCATTTTTGCTAGTTTGCTATTTTTATGTGTCTATCCTTTGGCAGCTAAGTTTGAAATGACGGTAAAAGATCTCTTACAAACAGGACTGATCATGGTGAGTTTGCATTTTCTGTGGTTCTTTTTGATGATAGCCTTATTAGCTGTAATTGTCTTTTTACTCTCTAGTTCAGGATTTGTATTGCTACTGGGCTTTACTCTTTTTGTATTAGTTGGCTTTGCAGCCTTAGGGTTTTTGCAATTGCCTATTATGGAAACTATTTTTAATAAGTATAAACGATAAAACCAATTAACTTGGAGAATAAAATATGAGAGATTTAAAAAAATATGAAGGGGTCATTCCGGCCTTCTATGCTTGCTATGATGATCAAGGCGAGATTAATCCAGAGCGCGTGCGAGCTTTGGTAGAATATTTTCTTGAAAAAGGAGTTCAAGGATTGTATGTCAATGGTTCATCTGGTGAATGTATCTACCAAAGTGTTGCTGATAGAAAATTGATTTTAGAAGAAGTCATGGCGGTGGCAAAAGGGAAATTAACTATTATTGCTCACGTCGCTTGCAACAACACCAAGGATAGTATGGAGTTGGCGCGCCATGCAGAGAGTTTGGGAGTGGATGCTATTGCGGCTATTCCGCCGATTTACTTCCGCTTGCCAGAATACTCGGTTGCCCAATATTGGAACGACATTAGCGCAGCTGCGCCGCAGACAGATTTTGTGATTTACAATATTCCACAGTTAGCAGGTGTAGCTCTGACGCCGAGTCTCTATACAGAAATGCTCAAAAATGAACGCGTGATTGGTGTGAAGAACTCTTCTATGCCTGTCCAAGACATTCAAACCTTTGCAGCACTTGGTGGGAAAGACCACCTCGTCTTTAATGGTCCAGATGAGCAATTCTTAGGCGGTCGCCTGATGGGAGCAAGAGCAGGTATCGGCGGAACGTATGGCGCAATGCCAGAACTTTTCTTGAAGCTCAATCAATTGATTGCTGACAAAGAATTGGAAAAAGCAAAAGAACTGCAATTTACCATTAATGCTATCATCGGGAAATTAACAGCTGCTCATGGGAATATGTATTCCGTCATCAAGGAAGTCTTGAAAATCAATGAAAATCTGAATATCGGCTCTGTCCGTTCTCCATTAACACCAGTGACAGACACGGATCGTCCGATTGTAGAAGAAGCGGCACGCTTGATTCGTGCAGCTAAGGAAGCATTCCTATAATAGAAAAAGAGGTGGATTATGGGAAAATACATTGCCATTGATATTGGGGGAACAAATATCAAATATGGTCTGATTGATGATACCGACACCTTGTTGGAAGCGCATGAAATACCAACAGAGGCTCATAAAGGCGGTCCAGAAATTTTGCGTAAGGTGAAGGGGATTGTAGCACGTTATTTAGAACAAATTCCAGTTGCTGGGGTTTGTATCTCCTCGGCTGGAATGGTCGATCCAGATAAAGGAGAAATCTTTTATGCTGGTCCTCAGATTCCGAACTATGCAGGTACTCAGTTCAAGAAAGTGGTAGAAGAAACATTTGCCGTTCCTTGTGAGATTGAAAACGATGTCAATTGTGCTGGCTTGGCGGAAGTTATGTCAGGAAGTGGCAAGGGAGCGAACATTGCGATTTGTTTGACGATTGGAACGGGTATCGGTGGCTGCTTGCTGGTGGATGGTCAGGTTTTTCACGGCTTTAGTAATTCGGCCTGTGAAGTCGGTTATGTGTATCTGCCAGACGGTGCTTTCCAAGATGTGGCTTCAACGACTGCCTTGGTCGATTATGTAGCAGAGCTTCACGGAGAAGATCCGACTATGTGGAATGGCCGCCGCATTTTCAAAGAAGCAACAGAAGGAAATACACTGTGTATCCAAGGAATCGACCGCATGGTCAATTATTTGGGGCAAGGGATTGCGAATATTTGCTATGTGGTCAATCCAGAAGTGGTGATTTTAGGTGGCGGCATTATGGGTCAAGAGGCCATTCTTCGTCCTCGAATTGAGGCTGCTATGAAAGCCTGTTTGGTGCCAAGTATTGCTGAAAAAACCAAGCTCGCTTTCGCTCATCATCAAAATGCTGCGGGGATGTTTGGAGCTTATTATCACTTTAAAAATAAACATCATTAACGAAAAGCCTTCTATAATGAAAACGAGCAAATCCTTGGTGAGGAGATGCTCATTTTTGTTTGGTGCCTTATTTGTGTCGTCTGTAATAGCCATTTAATTTTTGATTTTCCCAAAAACTGTTGAAGATTTTTTCTTTTCTTTCTCGGTCAATTTCTAGGAAAAAGGCATAAAGGAGGTCGATCATAAGTAGCATAGGAAATTGTGCTGAGATGCGTAAAATATACTCTGGTTTGCTTTGAATGGCAACAGTGATGATTTCAGTAAAGGTTTCTTTGACTTTGTTGGGGTATCCTGTTACTAACACCGTTTTAGCGCCCATTGCTTTAGCGTCAATGAGACTGTTGATGATAGATTGCGTTCCTCCGGACAAAGAAAATCCAATAACCAAGCAATTTTCATCTAGGATACTGGTTGTCCAAGCAAAGCCGTCTTGATCTGTCAACGCTTCGCAGACAACACCAAGCCGCATGAAGCGCAGTTTCATATCACGGGCGACGAGGCCAGAGCTTCCCGTTCCAAAGAAATAGACGCGATCAGCTGCTTCGATAAGATTGGCAACGCGTAGCAATTTGTCTTCATCAACCAATTCCTCAGTTTGTTGACGGATTTGAGCATAGTTTCGCAGCACTCTACGAGATAAGTCATTTTGCAAATGTTCAGTTTGCTCTGATTTGTCTTGCAACTGGTGAATATATTGAAAATTAAACTCTCTGTAGCCTTTAAATCCGCATTTCTTCGCAAAGCGTGTCAAGGCTGCTTGAGAAATGTAGAGAGTTTGCGCAACTTTTTGAGAAGAGAGATCGTCATAGATACTAGAAGGGCTCAAAAAGTAGTTGGCAATCCGCTTTTCTAAGTCAGTCATGCTATCAAAATGGCTTTCAATCCTCGCCATGATATGCTGCGTATTTTCCATAGATGTACTCTCTTTACTTGTAATGATATAGAACAAATGTTTTGAAAAACCTATTTGTATTATAACATAGTTTTACAAAATAGGACGCTAGGTAGCTTGATAAATAGCATAGGGTGAAATGATTTCAATTAAGCGAAGAAAACCAATAAAACTTTGTGACGAATGGTTTGAAAATGTGTTATAATTTACACAAGTAAACGTTACAGCCATTGTATGATACAAAGGAGGTGCAAGACATGACGAACGCTACTTTTGAGCAAATGCAGGAAATCGAGCAAGCGGCAGATGAAGTGTTGGCGAGCTATAAAAGTCAAATTCAGGAATTGCGAGAGCAAGCTAGCAGCAATCTGAAACAGCTAGAGAAAGTCTATGATGAAGAAAAGCAACAATTGCTTGTTGAGTTAAAAGAACAATCTGAAAAAGAGATTGCCAACTTGACACAAGACTTAGAAAAAACGAGACAAGAGAACGAAGAAAAAGCCCAAGCAGCTTTGTCAAATAAAAAAGAGGTACTGCTGCAAATGATTGTGGACAGGGTGGTAGAAAAATATGGCCATTAGTCACATGCAAGAGTTGTCGTTGCTATTGCCAAAAGATTTGTTGGATGATGTCCTTTCTTATTTGCAAAATCTCCAGTCAGTTGAGATTCAGGATTTGCAGGCAAAAGAGACTTGGCAGGGAGCTTTTGAGCAAGAGTTGGTGTGGAATCCTGATAAGTCTTTCTCGGAACATCTTCAAACTTTGACTCGGCGGCAGGAAAAACTTGCCAATATGATTGAACGTTTGCAGGCGTTTGTGCCCAAGAAAAAATTACTGGAGTCGTTGAAGGAAGTGCCTTTGGAAATAACGTTTGTGGATTTAGAGCAAGCGGGGCAGGCGCGTAATGAAGAAGCTCTTCTTGTCAATATTCAGCAACAATTTCAAGCGTTGGCAAGAGCGCAGGAAGTAAAAGAGATGGCTCAGTCGGAGATGGCAGAGCTAGAAAAATGGGCGAGTTTAGCCGTTACGCCGTCAGCGCTTAAGCATTTTAAACATCTTCGTGCGTTTGTGGGAAGCATTCCAAGCAGTGAGAACAATCAGCTAAATGCTCGATTGCGGGACTATCCTAATCTGGAAGTCCAAGAGATTTTCACCAGTACCACAGAAAGTGGAATTCTTGTGCTATGTAAAGCAGAAACAGCTAAGGAAATGCAAGCATTCTTGACAGAGCTTGGTTTCAAACCTTTTGAATATGCTTTTGAAGAATTACCAAAAGAGCGTTTGACAGCCTTGCAAGAGACGATAAAGGAGCAAGAAACGCTTATCAGCTCAACGCAAACGCAGCTTGCGGCTTCCAGTAAGGAACTGCAACAGCTCAAGCTTCAGTTGGATTATATTTTGAATCTCACTTCTCGCCAAGAAAGCAAGGGAGATCTTGCCAGTACGCAGAATTTGGTCGCTTTAGAGGGCTGGATGGAGCAAGAGCAGATAGAAGATTTGAAAATAGGTCTTGCGCAACAATTTGGTGGGGCTGTCTTGCTTCAAATTCATGAAATGACGGAAGCTGATCGACAGCGAGTCCCGACAAAACTTAAAAATAATGCTCTGATTGAACCCTTTGAGCTGGTGACAGAGATGTATTCGCTGCCGAAATACGAAGATAAAGATCCAACGCCTATTGTTTCGATTTTCTACTTTATCTTTTTTGGCATGATGGCGGCTGATATTGGCTATGGTTTGTTGCTTTTTGGCGGAACGACTTGGGCTTTGAAGACTTTACATGTTAAGCCAAGTCTGGCAAAGAATTTACGCTTTTTTAGAATTTTAGGAATTGGCGTTGCACTCTGGGGAGTGATTTATGGTTCTTTCTTTGGCTTCAAATTGCCTTTTGCGCTCATTGATACTAGCACAGATGTGATCACTATTTTGATTATTTCGGTCGTGATTGGTTTTGTGACAGTCATGACAGGACTTTTCCTTAGTGGCAAAAAGAATATTCGTATGAAGGATTATGCGGCAGCTTATAATTCGGGTTTTGCTTGGATGTTGATTCTCATCGGGTTGGCTTTGCTAGCGGCGGGGCGACTGTTCCCAGCTCTTGCTATGGTCGGATTTATCGGAGAATGGTTAGCTATTGTAAATGCTGTGGGCATTGTACTGGTTTCTATTATCAGTGCTAAGAGTTTGAAAGGCTTGGGTTCTGCACTGTTTAATCTATACAATATCAGCAGCTATGTGGGAGACTTAGTGAGCTTTACGCGACTTATGGCTTTGGGGCTTGCTGGTGCAAGCATTGGCTCGGCTTTTAACTTAATTGTTAGTCTCTTTCCACCTTTTGCTCGCTTCAGTATTGGCATTGTGTTGTTTCTCGCCCTCCACAGTATCAATATGTTTCTCTCCTTTTTATCAGGCTATGTGCACGGAGCGCGTTTGATTTTCGTTGAGTTTTTTGGGAAATTCTATGACGGTGGCGGAAAAGCTTTTAAACCTTTGAAGCCAGCAGAGAAATATGTCCGCTACAAAAAATAGCACAGCTAAATTATTTTAGCAACTCAGCTAGAAGTTTTATGTCATTGACAAAATAACCAAATAAATAATATTTACTATTAGAAATGGAGTTTATTCATGCAAGCTTTTTCATCTTACTTTTCAACTTACGGTGGTGCCTTTTTCGCAGCACTCGGTGTGGTTTTTGCGATTTTCCTCAGCGGTATTGGCTCTGCGCGTAATGTCGGATCAACCGGTCAGGCTGCGGCAGCCTTGTTAAAAGAGCAACCTGAGAAATTCGTCAGCGCCTTGATTTTACAGCTTTTGCCGGGTACGCAAGGTTTATATGGCTTTGTTATCGGGATTTTGATTTTCTTTAAAATTCAACCTGAGATGGCTCTTCAAACAGGTCTAGCCCTCTTTTTTGCCGCACTTCCAATCGGAATCGTTGGTTATTATTCTGCTAAATACCAAGGAAATGTAGCAACCGCTGGCATGCAGATTTTGGCAAAGCGACCTGAAGATGTCATGAAAGGGGTTATCCTTGCTGCCATGGTAGAAACTTATGCTATCCTTGCCTTTGTTGTATCTCTTTTGATGGTTTTGAATGTAAAATGAGACAGGTTCAATGTCTTGAAACAAGATTTCATAGAAGGAGGCAGATATGGAATTTGAATCTCATTTGAGGGATTCGGTTTTAGAGCAGGCGCATGAAAATGGGCGGCAGCTATTGGCCGATGCTAAAGAGTCTATTGAGCATGAAGCTAAAGAACAAGAAGCACGGTTGAAACAAGAAAAACTGCGACAGCGTGAGCAAGAAATAAAAGCAATCAACCGTCAGGTGCAGCGTGAAGTGCAGCAGCTTGAAAATGAAAAACGCCAGTCTACTTTGGCGACCAAGCAAGGGATTTTGAAAGAATTATTTGCGGGGGCTTATGAGCAAATGACGGCTTGGTCGATCGAGCAGGAGCAGGCTTTCTTGGAGCAGGTCTTAAAAAAGTATCCGCAAGAAGGGCTTGTTTTGACAGTTGGCTCACGGACATTGGTTAAATATTCGGCTGGACAATTGGAACGATTGTTAGAGCACTATCCGCACGTAAGATTGGCCTCTTCTCCTGTGAATGGAGAAGCGGGTTTTCTCCTTTCGCGAGGCAACATTGATGATAATTACCTCTATCGCAATTTGGTGGATTCTTTGTGGCAGGAGGAGAGTTATCAGCTTGCTCAGACGATTTTCCAAGATGAAGCAGACTAAGGAGGCGTTCTATGAATGAAAAGACCTTCGCTCAAGTGAATACAGAAATTAGTATTCATGAGAGTAGCTTTTTAAGCTTAGCGCAATACGAGCAGTTGTTGCGGACTTTCACTTCTGAAAGTCGGTCAGCAGCTTTGGAAGGAACGGTTTATAATCTGGATCATGAGCAACTAACAGACTTAAATACGATTGAGAGGTTTCTCATGAAACATTTGTTTGCAGAGTATGCTTGGGCTTTTGAAGTTAGTCCAGAATCTGCTTTGGTGGAGTTTTTTACGCTCAAATATACCTATCACAATCTTAAGGTGTTGCTTAAGCACAAGGCGACAGGTTTGAATTTAAAGCATCTGTTGATTTCTGTTGGACCTTATCCTTTAGATATTTTGGAGCATTTGGTTGCAACCTTTTCTGCTGAACATTGTCCTAAATTGATGGCGGATGAAGTGGCGGCGACTTGGGCGGAATATCAAGATTATCAAGATGTACGCGTTCTGGAAATTGGAATGGATCTGGCTTATTTCAAGCACTTAAAAAGCTTGGAGTCTGCATTTGAAGATGAGCGGCTCAAGCAACTGGTGCGGTTGACAATCGATTTTTATAATGCAGTAACGGTGCAGCGAGCGATTCGGCACCAAAAACCGCACAGTTTTATGACGCAACTCTTATCTGATGAAGGCACTTTGACGAATGCGGAGTGGATTGAATTGGCAGAAAAAGGTCATCTCGCTAGCTGGTTTTCCAAAGTCAATCCACTAGAATTTGACGCGGAATTACGCACTTATGAAGAAAAAATGCGTTCGGGTAAACTGACAAATCTTGAACTGGAGTATTTGGCAGACTTGGTTCAGTTTAAACTCTTAGAGCAAGGACGATTTGAAACAAGTGGTCCGCTTCTGCTGGTTCGTTATTTATTTGGAAAAGAGTTGGAAGTGAAGAATCTTCGACTTATTTTGACTGGTTTGACGAACCAACTTCCAGTAGAGATCATCAAAGAAAGGATGAGACCGATTTATGGCCAGTAAAACTTATAAAATTGGTGTGGTGGGGAACCGCGATGCCATTCTGCCTTTTCGCCTGATTGGTTTTCAGACTTTTCCAGTCACCGAAGCGACCGATGTGGTGAATACTTTACGACGACTGAGCCGAGAAGATTTTGCTATTATTTATTTGACAGAAGACATGGCTGCTGAAATCCCTGAAACGCTGGCTTACTATGATAAGCAAGTGTTGCCAGCGATTATCTTAATCCCGACTCATAAAGGAGTAACAGGATTAGGACAGAGACGTATTCGTAAGAACGTAGAAAAAGCAGTTGGACAGGATATATTGTGAGGTTTTTATGAAAATAAATGAATTAGGCCAGCCCATTGGAGATGCCCTGCCGAATTTCAAACCGGGAGATTTGCCCAAGATGGAGCGACTAGAAGGACGGTATGTTATCGTTGAATGCCTGTCCAAGGACAAACATGGGGCGGATTTGTATGAAGTCTATGGTCCGGATTCTCCTGCTGACATGTGGACTTATCTCTTTCAAAATCCTGTTCAAAGTCAGGAAGAATGGTCGGCCTTGCTAGATCAGATGTTGGCAGCTCCAGATCGTTTTTACTATGCCATTGTGGACAAGGAGAGTGGCAAGGCGCTGGGAACTTTCGCTTTAATGAGGATTGACCGAGGCAACCGTGTCATTGAGGTGGGGTCTGTGACCTATTCGCCCAAGCTGAAGCGCACCAGACTGGCTACGGAAGCCCAGTACTTGCTGGCGCGCTATGTCTTTGAAGAGTTGGAGTATCGCCGCTACGAGTGGAAATGCGATGCACTCAATCAGCCTTCAAGGCGCGCAGCAGAAAGGCTTGGTTTTACCTACGAGGGCACTTTTCGTCAGGCAGTTGTTTATAAGGGGCGCAACCGAGACACTGACTGGCTAGCCATGATTGACAGGGACTGGCCAGCGGTCAAAACCCGTTTAGAAAAATGGCTAAGCCCAGATAATTTTGATGAAAATGGGCAACAAATAAAAGCCTTATCTGATTTTTAAAATAAGAAGTATAAATTTTTGCTGTAGAGATAGCTAAGAAGGGTTTCAAGCTCACGGCAAGGATAGAAAATAAGCAAAAATCTCCCAAGAATGGAGGAAGATTGTGAGTCAAGGAAAGATTATAAAAGTTTCGGGTCCTTTGGTGGTCGCCTCTGGGATGCAGGAAGCGAATATTCAGGATATTTGTCGTGTGGGCAATTTGGGCTTGATTGGGGAAATCATTGAGATGCGTCGAGATGAGGCCTCCATTCAGGTATATGAAGAGACCTCTGGGCTTGGACCAGGAGAGCCGGTGGAAACAACGGGGAGTCCGTTGTCGGTCGAATTGGGACCGGGGCTGATTTCGCAAATGTTTGACGGAATTCAGCGGCCTTTGGCACGCTTTCAAGCGGTGACGCAGAGTGATTTTCTGGTGCGCGGAGTGCAGCTGCCTCATCTGAATCGTGAGACCAAGTGGAACTTTGTGCCTTGTCTGGAGATTGGAGCAGAGGTGACCGCTGGAGATATTCTGGGTACGGTTCAAGAAACCGAGCTGGTAGTCCACCGCATTCTAGTGCCAATTGGTGTCAGTGGTCGTGTGACCAAGATAGAAGCAGGGAGTTATACTATCGATCAGCCTGTCTATGAGATTGAGCAGGCAGATGGATCTATCTTTGTTGGCAGTCTTATGCAGAAATGGCCGGTTCGCCGAGGTCGCCCATTTGCTCAAAAGCTGATTCCAGAGGAGCCTTTGGTGACGGGCCAGCGAGTGATTGATACCTTTTTCCCCGTGACCAAGGGCGGTGCGGCTGCTGTTCCAGGTCCTTTTGGAGCAGGCAAGACCGTTGTTCAGCACCAGGTCGCTAAATTTGCCAATGTGGATATCGTTATCTACGTGGGCTGTGGCGAGCGAGGCAATGAAATGACCGATGTACTGAATGAATTTCCAGAGTTGATTGATCCAGCAACTGGTCAGTCTATCATGCAGCGAACTGTTCTGATTGCTAACACGTCCAATATGCCAGTTGCGGCGCGTGAGGCTTCTATTTATACAGGAATTACAATTGCTGAGTACTTCCGAGACATGGGCTACTCTGTGGCCATTATGGCAGATTCGACCTCACGTTGGGCAGAAGCTCTGCGGGAAATGTCCGGGCGTTTGGAAGAAATGCCGGGCGACGAAGGCTATCCAGCCTATCTGGGCAGCCGTATTGCTGAATATTACGAACGAGCTGGTCGGGTTAAAACCTTAGGGAGTGACGAGCGTGAGGGAAGCATTACCGCAATCGGCGCTGTTTCCCCTCCGGGTGGAGATATTTCTGAGCCAGTCACGCAAAACACTCTGCGGATTGTCAAAGTTTTCTGGGGCTTGGACGCTCAGTTGGCACAACGTCGCCATTTCCCTGCGATTAACTGGCTTAGCTCTTACTCGCTTTATCTAGACGAGGTGGGTCAATATATCGATCAGCATGAGCAGTTGGCTTGGTCGGAAAAAGTGACCAAGGCGATGAACATTCTCCAAAAAGAGAGTGAGCTACAGGAAATTGTGCGGCTGGTTGGTCTGGATTCTCTGTCTGAAAGGGATCGTCTCACCATGAATACAGCAAAGATGATTCGTGAGGATTACCTGCAGCAGAATGCTTTTGATGAGGTTGATACCTACACTTCCTTTAAAAAGCAAGTGGCTCTGCTCACTAATATCCTAATATTTGATGAGGAAGCCAATCGTGCCTTGAATTTAGGTGCTTACTTTACTGAAGTCATGAATGGTACTGTGGAGCTACGCGATCGGATTGCCCGCTCTAAATTTATCCCAGAGGATCAGTTGGAAGCAATTCGCAGTTTGGATACCGCTATTCGAGAAAAACTGCATGATATTCTTGCCCAAGGAGGAGCAATCAATGAACGTGATTAAAGAATACCGTACCGTCAGTGAAGTTGTCGGTCCCTTGATGATTGTGGAGCAAGTCGAAGGTGTGCATTTTAATGAGCTGGTGGAAATCCAGCTCCATGACGGAACCAAGCGTCAGGGACAGGTCTTGGAAGTGCAGGAAGACAAGGCGATGGTGCAGCTATTTGAAGGCTCCAGCGGTATCAATCTAGAAAAAGCCAAGGTTCGTTTTACCGGCAGACCGCTTGAATTGCCAGTGTCAGAAGATATGGTAGGACGGATTTTCAACGGTATGGGCAAGCCTATTGACGGTGGACCAGATATTTTGCCGGAAAAATACTTGGATATTGACGGTCAAGCCATCAATCCAGTCGCGCGAGATTATCCCGATGAGTTTATCCAGACTGGAATTTCAGCCATTGATCACCTCAATACCTTAGTTCGAGGACAAAAATTACCAGTTTTCTCTGGGGCGGGTCTACCCCATAAGGAATTGGCTGCCCAGATTGCTCGTCAAGCTACGGTGCTCAATTCAGAAGAAAATTTTGCAGTAGTCTTTGCGGCTATGGGGATTACCTTTGAAGAAGCCGAGTTTTTCATGAATGACTTGCGAGAAACGGGAGCTATTGACCGCTCTATCCTCTTTATCAATCTAGCCAATGATCCTGCTATTGAGCGGATTGCGACACCGCGGATTGCTCTGACTGCTGCTGAATATTTGGCTTATGAAAAAGACATGCATGTTCTCGTCATCATGACAGATATGACCAACTACTGCGAGGCCTTGCGCGAAGTATCCGCAGCTCGTCGAGAAGTGCCGGGACGTCGAGGTTATCCGGGCTATCTCTATACCAATCTTTCCACCCTTTATGAACGGGCGGGGCGCTTGGTGGGGAAGAAAGGCTCGGTGACGCAGATTCCTATTCTCACCATGCCTGAGGATGACATCACTCATCCCATTCCTGATTTGACGGGTTACATCACCGAAGGTCAGATTATCCTGTCGCGTGACCTTTACAACAGCGGTTATCGTCCGCCGATTAACGTATTGCCGTCTCTTTCGCGCCTCAAAGACAAGGGTTCTGGCGAAGGAAAGACTCGGGGAGACCATGCAGCAACCATGAATCAGCTCTTTGCGGCTTATGCACAAGGCAAACAAGCCAAAGAATTAGCGGTTGTACTGGGAGAATCCGCACTATCTGACACCGACAAGCTCTATGTTCAATTTACCGAGCGATTTGAAAAAGAGTACATCAATCAAGGTTTTTATACCAATCGGACGATTGAAGAAAGTTTGGATTTAGGCTGGGAATTGTTGTCTATCTTGCCACGGACAGAACTTAAACGAATCAAGGACGACATGATTGATCAATATTTGCCAGAAAGCAAGCAGCAAGCCTAGGGAGGTGATCTGAATGGCTCGTTTAAATGTCAAACCAACCCGAATGGAGCTGAACAACCTGAAAGAGCGACTGAAAACAGCTACTCGCGGTCACAAACTCCTCAAGGATAAGCGGGATGAATTGATGCGTCGTTTCATTGAAGCTGTTCGCGAGAACAATCACCTTCGCCAAAAAGTTGAATCAGCTCTGGTTGGTCACATGCAGGATTTTGTATTGGCAAAAGCTTTAGAAAGCGACCTCATGGTGGAGGAAATTTTTGCTGTTCCTATGCGAGAAGTCAATCTTCATATCGAACAGGAAAATATCATGAGTGTGCAGGTGCCTAAGATGCATGCCCGTATTGACAATCCTTATGGTGATGATGAGGGAGATGTGGTTTATAGCTATGTAGCTTCTAATAGCCAGATGGATGAGACGATTGAGGATATGGGCAACCTATTGCCTGACCTCCTGCGCTTAGCAGAAATTGAAAAGAGCTGCCAGCTGATGGCAGATGAGATTGAAAAGACCCGCCGTAGGGTCAATGGCTTAGAGTATGCAACCATTCCAGATCTCACAGAAACCATTCATTATATCGAGATGAAGCTAGAAGAAGCCGAGCGCGCTAGTCTAGTAAGAGTAATGAAGGTGAAATAAAAACAAAACGGATGGTGGATTCTATGAACTTACGTCCGTTTGTTTTTTTGAGGTAGCTATATAAATAATAAAAATCTCCAACTCCACTCTCTCACATTTCCCATAAAATGCGGGAATTTTCTGATAAATCATGTTATAATAGAACAGACTACACGAAAGGGACAAAAATTCATGACTTTAGTTTATCAATCAACGCGTGATGCAAACAATACGGTGACAGCCAGTCAGGCTATTTTGCAGGGGTTAGCAACGGATGGTGGTCTCTTTACGCCGATTTCTTATCCGCAGGTGGAACTGGATTTTACTAAACTCAAAGACGCTTCCTATCAGGAAGTTGCAAAATTGATTTTATCTGCTTTTTTAGATGACTTTACAGATCAAGAGCTGGATGACTGCATTAACAATGCCTATGACAGCAAGTTTGACACACCAGAGATTGCTCCCCTGGTGAAACTGAACGGGCAATACAATTTGGAACTATTCCATGGTGCTACGATTGCTTTCAAGGATATGGCTTTGTCTATCCTCCCGCATTTGATGACGACAGCAGCGAAAAAGCATGGTTTGAAAAATAAAATTGTCATTTTGACGGCGACTTCTGGTGATACCGGAAAAGCAGCTATGGCAGGCTTTGCCGATGTGCCAGGAACGGAAATCATCGTCTTTTACCCTAAAGACGGTGTCAGCAAGGTTCAGGAGCTACAAATGACCACTCAGACGGGGGACAATACTCATGTGGTGGCCATTGAGGGCAATTTTGATGATGCCCAGACCAATGTCAAAAGCATGTTTAATGATGCGGTTCTTCGTGAGCGGCTAGCAGCGCACAAGTTGCAATTTTCTTCTGCCAACTCTATGAATATCGGGCGTTTGGTGCCACAGATTGTTTACTATGTTTATGCCTATGCACAGTTGGTTAAGGCTGGTCAGATTCAGGCAGGCGAAGCAGTTAATTTTGCTGTTCCAACTGGAAACTTCGGCAATATCTTAGCAGCCTATTATGCTAAACAAATCGGTCTTCCGGTGGGCAAGTTGATTTGTGCTTCTAATGAAAATAATGTCCTAACAGATTTCTTTAAGACACATGTTTATGACAAAAAGCGCAGCTTTAAGGTAACGTCTAGTCCGTCTATGGATATTTTAGTTTCTTCAAACTTAGAGCGTTTGATTTTCCACCTGTTAGGAAATAGTGCAGAAAAGACAGCGGATTTGATGAAGTCTCTCAATCAGCATGGTCAGTATGAGTTGACTGATTTTGACCCAGCTATTTTAGAACTCTTTGCGGCAGAATATGCTACCGAAGTTGAGACAGCATCTGAGATCAAACGAGTTTATGAGGCGTCTGATTACATTGAAGATCCGCACACAGCGGTCGCTTCAGCTGTTTATCAAAAATACCGGACAGCTACAGGTGATGAGACTACGACTGTTATTGCTTCAACCGCCAGTCCTTACAAATTCCCAGTTGTGGCAGTCGAAGCTGTAATGGGACAAAGTGGTCTTAGTGACTTTGAAGCCTTAACAAAACTCCACGAGATTTCAGGAGTTGCAGTGCCTTCTGCAGTTGCTAACCTAGAAACCGCACAAGTCCGCCATAAAACGACTGTCGCTGCTGACCAAATGCAGGCAGCAGTAGAAAGCTATTTAGGACTTTAATAATCTAATAAATTTTTGTAACAAACACTCAGCTGGTAGCCAACTGAGTGTTTTCAGATTGCAACAGGGTGTAAACAAAATATTGCCAGCAAAGTGCAGAAAAGTGTATAATCAAAAGCAGGAGTTTCATGATGTATGACCACTTATAAAAAGATTTTAAATATTGCCCTACCAGCCATGGTCGAAAACTTTTTGCAGATGCTAATGGGAATGGTGGACTCGTATTTGGTAGCGAGTCTCGGTCTCGTGGCTATTTCAGGAGTTTCGGTTGCTGGTAATGTTATTACGATTTACCAAGCTATTTTTATTGCGCTGGGAGCAGCAGTATCCAGTCTCATTTCCAAGAGTTTGGGAGAAGGAGATCGAGACAATCTGGCTTATCACACTAGCGAAGCCATTAAATTAACTCTGATTTTGAGCGTCTTTCTAGGACTTTTCTCGCTTGTTTTTGGACGCCAGATATTAGCTTGGCTGGGAACGGAGCCTGTCGTCGCCAATGCAGGTGGTCTTTATCTGGCTTTAATCGGGGGAACGATTCTCCTTTTGGGTCTGATGACTACGCTAGGCTCCTTGATTCGGGCAACTAGCAACCCTCGTATGCCTATGTATATCAGTTTTTTAAGCAATCTGCTCAATGTCATTTTTTCCAGTCTTGCGATTTTTATTTTCCACATGGGAATTGTTGGAGTGGCGCTGGGCACCATTTTAGCCCGTCTGGTAGGCGTTTTGATTTTATGGAAAGAATTGTCTCTGCCTTTAGCGCCTTGGAGTTGGAGGCTGGATTGGGACTTGTTGCGTTTATCTCTGCCAGCTGCTGGAGAGCGGCTGATGATGCGGGCTGGAGATGTGGTGATTATTGCCATTATCGTTAAGTTCGGGACAGATGCCGTTGCGGGAAATGCTATTGGAGAGGTTCTGACCCAGTTCAACTATATGCCGGGTTTTGGAGTCGCTACTGCAACGGTTATGTTGGTGGCTCATGCGGTGGGACAGGCAGATTTTCAAACAGTTAGGAAGCTGACGAAGCAGACCTACTGGCTATCTCTTGGACTCATGCTAGCGGTGGCTCTGTTTATTTTTGCACTTGGACAGCCACTAACACATCTTTATACAAAGGATAGCGGCGCTGTAACAGCTAGCTTGTCGGTCATTCTTTTTTCACTTTTGGGTGTGCCTATGACAGCAGGAACAGTCATTTACACAGCTGTTTGGCAAGGATTGGGAAATGCCAAGTTGCCTTTTTATGCTACGACTGTTGGTATGTGGCTGATTCGCATTGTGGCGGGTTACTTTCTGGGGGTAACTCTGGGATTGGGCTTGCCCGGAGTTTGGACAGCCACCCTTTTGGACAATACCTTTCGCTGGATTTTTTTACAAATCATCTATCAACGAAAAATGAGGAGTCAAACATGACAAGAGCTTTTATTTGGGATTTGGACGGAACATTATTGGATTCCTATGATGCAATTTTGGCGGGGATTGAGGAAACCTATATGCACTATGGCTTGGATTTTGACAGACCAGCTATCCATGCTTATATCTTGCAACATTCTGTTCAGAAATTACTGGAAAAAGTCGCAACAGAAAAAGGTTTAGATGCTGAAGAGATGAACCGCTTTCGAGGTCAAAGTTTGCAAGAGAAAAATGCTCACATTCAGCTCATGGATGGTGCTAAGGCTATTCTTGTTTGGGCGCAGGAAGCAGATATTCAGCAGTTTGTCTATACTCATAAAGGGAAAAATGCTTATCAAATTTTGGCGGATTTAGAGATTTTGGATTATTTCACAGAAATTGTAACTACTGCTAATGGATTTGCAAGAAAGCCCGACCCAGAAGGTGTGAACTATCTCGTAGAGAAATACCAGCTGGATAAGGCAATGACTTACTATATCGGTGACCGGACGTTGGATGTAGATGTTGCCTTTAACAGCGGTATTCAATCAATCAATTTCTGCGATGATCGACCAAACATTAATCACGAAATCAACCATTTACTAGAGATTAAACAGATAATCTGTTAAAGGGGAGCAAAATATTTGCTTTTCTTTTTTTGATGGTCTATAATTGATTTATCAATAATTGACTAGTCAATTAAAATCAGAAAGGAGAAAAAATGGTTGCCATTCATCACCTGCTGTACCAATTGCATTTAACTGATCAAGCTATCACGCAACTCTTTGAGCAAAAATTAGAAATTAGCTTAACGCGGTACGAGATACTGGATTTTTTATTGGACAATGCTCCATGCAGTCAAGTTGCTGTGCAAGAGGTCTTAAAAATCGATCCTGCGGCTTTAACTCGGCATTTCAAACTTTTAGAAGAGCGCGGTTATGTTCAACGGAGCCGCAATCCCAAAAATCAACGAGAGGTTCTAGTGAATGTCACGAATGTTGCAAAAGAGCAGCTTTTGCATGAGCCACCGACCTATCATGTAAATGTCAAAAAGCAAATGGAAAAAGTTCTCTCGGATGATGAGCAAAGGACGCTGAGCACTTTATTAGAAAAACTTGTATCTGGCTTAGATCAGATTACCGTGGAAAAACATTAGAAAGAAAAAATTATGTCACTCATTACTACTATATTAGCTACACTCGTCGCACTGGAACACCTCTATATCTTTTATCTAGAAAGTATCGCTACCCAGTCAGACAGCACCAGCCGAGTCTTTAATATGACAAAGGAAGAATTATCTCGCCCGTCCGTTACTTCCTTGTTTAAAAATCAAGGGGTTTACAATGCCTTTTTAGCTCTTTTCCTACTATATGGCTTGTATATTTCACATAATTTAGAAATTGTGACCGTTTTTGTTTTGTTTGTTATCGGGGTTGCAGCGTATGGTGCAGCCACAGCTAACAAGAAAATCATCTTGACTCAAGGCGGACCTGCGATTTTAGCTATTCTAAGCATTTTATTGTTTAAATAGCACCAAATATTAACCATTATAAAAATATAAATTAACCACCGTTAATAGTTTGTGCTATAATATATAGTAGAAATAATTCTACAATAGAAAGAATGATAGAAATGTCAGACAAAAAGGTTTCCTTAAGTGAAGTTAACCAAAGTATTGTAACGCCTAAAAACGCTGGTTTCTTTCGTACTTTATTAGCTTTTTCAGGGCCGGGAATGTTGGTTGCCGTTGGTTACATGGATCCGGGAAATTGGATTACAAGTGTTGTAGGTGGTGCCACCTATCGTTATTTGCTCTTATCAGCTGTCTTGGTTTCTTCTGTAATGGCTATGCAATTGCAGCAAATGGCGGGAAAATTAGGAATTGTCACAAGGATGGATTTGGCACAAGCCATTGCGGCTCATACGTCAAAGCCAGTTCGCTATCTCCTTTGGGTTATTACAGAGTTGGCTTTAATGGCAACGGACTTGGCAGAAGTCATCGGTGCAGGGATTGCGCTTCATTTACTATTTGGTTGGTCTTTGCTATTTTCGATTCTGATTACAGTCTTTGATGTTTTCTTGTTGCTTTTTTTGATGAAATTAGGCTTTCGTAAGATTGAAGCAATCGTTGGAACGCTGATTTTAACTATTTTATTGATTTTCTTATATCTGGTAATCCTTGCAAAGCCCAATCTTCATCATATTTTATCAGGATATTTGCCAAATGTGGTAGCTTATCAACATACGGCTAGTAAAAATGGAACGTCCGTTTTGACCTTGGCACTGGGCATTGTAGGGGCAACGGTTATGCCGCACAATTTGTATTTGCACTCTTCTATCGCCCAAACGCGAAAAGTTAACTACAAGGCTAAACAATCTGTACATGAAGCTGTACGGTTTATGACGTGGGACTCGAATATTCAATTGAGTTTGGCTTTTGTGGTTAATTCTTTGCTGTTGATTTTAGGAGCAGCTTTATTCTTTGGTCATGCGGATAAAATTGGTGCTTTTTCTGCAATGTACAACGCCTTAAAAGACCCTCAAATTGCTGGAGCTATTGCTAGCCCGATCCTCTCAACGCTCTTTGCAGTCGCTTTGTTAGCTAGTGGTCAAAACTCAACAATCACAGGAACCTTAACGGGACAAATCGTGATGGAAGGCTTTTTAAACATGAAGCTGCCGCCGTGGTTTCTTCGCTTGGTAACTCGCTTACTAGCTCTTTTACCGGTTGTGATTGTTGCTATTTTATACGGAGACAAAGAACAGGTGCTAGACAATCTTTTGGTCTATTCCCAAGTCTTTCTTTCTGTCGCTTTGCCATTTTCAATCTTTCCACTCGTGTATTTCAGCTCTAATAAAAAGCTCATGGGCGAATTTGTCAACAGCAAATGGAATACCTACTTAGCTTATGCCGTTTCTATTTTATTAACTATTTTGAATGTAAAACTTGTGGTTGATCTTTTTTAAAAATTTGTCTATCAGTTCAATTTTCTCTAGAATAAATGGCTTAAAAGCGCTATAATGAAAGTGGAAAGATTCTCATATACGGAGGTGTCAAGATGGACGAATTGAAAAAAGTTTTGCTGGCAGGAATTGGATTGACTTCCATGACTTATGATAAAGCTACCGAATTTGTCAAAGAATTGATTGCCAAAGGTCGCTTAACGGTGGATGAAGGCAAACAGCTTCAGTCAGAGCTAAAGCGCAAAGTAAATGAAAAAACGGCTGAAAGTCCAGAGGAGCAATCCGATGATGTATATGCCACCAAGCAAGATATTGAACGACTAGAAGATAAACTAGATCAGCTACTCAAAGGATTTTCAAAAACAGAAGAATAATCTTCCTGATAACGCAGTCACAACTTTATAAAGGCTGCGTTTTTTGCTAAACTAAAAGTAGGATTTGAAAGAAAAAATAATGATAACAAGCAGAATGAGGATAACCTTATGGCAAATAAACGCTTACGAGAGATTCTAACAGCCTTTAGTGCAGTCGGCTGGTCCAATCTGAAAGATCGAAAAAAACCGTTGGACGAGAAAAAAGCTCCCAAGCAATTGCGAGAAGCTTTTGAACAACTAGGACCCAGTTTTGTAAAAATCGGTCAAATTTTATCTACCCGTAGTGACTTATTGCCAGAAATCTATATCAAGGAATTGAGCAAGCTGCAAGATGACGTCAATCCTTTGGACAAAGAGACGGTCATGGCTGCGATTGAAGATGAGTTAAAGCGTCCGATTGAGCAACTCTTTTCAGATGTTTCACAAGAGCATTTGGCGAGCGCTTCCGTGGCACAAACTCATCGTGCTGTTTTGTTAAATGGCGATGAAGTAGTACTGAAAATTCAGCGTCCGCACATTCAAGAGCAAATTACAGAAGACCTTGCTCTTCTGGTTCGTTTAGCCCGTCATTTTCCCAAACATTTGCTGCCCATGGTGGATTTACCAAAGATTTTGCAACAGTTACAGACAACATTGCTGAACGAAATTGACTTTCGCAACGAAGCTAAGTACATGGATGAGTTCGCCCAATATAATCAAGATATTCCTTGTGTTGGAGTGCCAAAAGTCTATCCAGAGTTTACCACTCCGCACTTGATTGTGGAGGAATATATTCCAGGTGTCCGTATCAATCAATATGCTGTTTTACAAGAAGCGGGTTACGATTTGGCAGATATTGGTCAGAAACTTATGTTGAGCTTTATCAAGCAGGTATTTAAAGATGGATTCTTTCATGGTGATCCACACCCCGGCAATCTCTTGATTCATGAAGGAAAGATTTATTTTATTGATTTTGGGATTATGGGAGAATTGGAAACGGGTTTTCGTATGTCTCTAAACGACATGTTGTCTAGCTTTACGACACAGGACATTGACTCGATGACGCAGGCTATTCTGACCATTACGACGGCTAGTGAACCAATCAATAAATTACAACTAGAGCAAGATGTTGAACGCATGTTGACCAAGTATGGCAATTTAGAGTTGGGCTCCTTATCTATTACAGATATGTTTGAGGACGTAGTGGCGGTTTGTACACGTCATCATTTGCAAGTACCATCCCAGATGACTATTTTGGAAAAATCTGCCTTGCAAATTGAAGGTCTCTTTCGCGAGCTAGCTCCTAATATCAATCTGATGACACTCGCCAAGCAATATTTCCTTGAAAATATGAAGTCAGATATTCTACACCAGACTTTGAGTTACGATTCTTTCTTAATCGAACTACTTTACTTGCTACGGCATGGAAAAAGTATTCCGCGACGACTACACCAACTTGTGGAGCAAGTGGTGAACGGTCGCTTGGTTGTCAACCATGACTTAATTGACTACAATCAACGATTTCGGCGTATTGAATCCTTAGCCAATCGTCTTGTACTAAGCCTTGTCTTCCTAGCTTTATTACTGACAGGAGGGATTTTAACCCTTAATCCAGACATGCTGTTTTTAGCAAAATTTCTGTTAACATTAGCAGGATTGGTATTAGTGTGGTTATTCTATCTTATCATCTGCTCCACAAAAAAATAACATAAAAAGTGAGCGTGACAACTTACTTCTTCATCCGTTTTTCAAGCTCAGAAGAGCTATGGGAGATGAGACTATGAACTAAGAATTTTCAAGATTAGTTCGGTTTCACTCCCTTTCTTTATCTTCCAAACTGTTTGTAACGATCAGTTTGTCATTAGAGGAAGTTTGCTTGAAACAAACATAGTCTGTGAGAGGGAAATGAATCAACTTTAAAAAGGTTTCTGCAAATTGTTCAGGAGGGGTAGGTTCAGGTTGGGTAATCCAAATTTCGATAAAGATCAAAATTCCTCTAACAAGAACTTGAGCAGCCTTTTCTTTTGGAATATTTAATTTTTGATAGTCAATCGTAATATGTTGTTCAATCCATTGTCCATAGGTATTTCGTAAAAATTCCCTCCAATATGGATCTGCTGCTGTTGTAAAAAGACAGCTGATTTGTTTTCGGTGGGTGTATAAGATAGGAATCACTACCTCTGCAAAAAAGACAAAAGGATCAGGATAAACTTTCTTATCATAAGTTTGAAAAATCATTCGAAATTCAGCATCAAGTTCTTTATGAATATAGTCTAGAATTTCATGATTTCCATTGAAATGACGTTTATAAATGGCTTGTCTTGAAATTCCAGCTTTTTTGGCAATTTCTGCTAAAGAAAAATGCATTTTATTTGGATGTTCCATAGCAAGCTCAAAAAAAGCCTCTAGAATTTTTTCTCTCGTATTAAGTACCATCTTGCTCCCTCCTTATAAATATTCTAATTTAAAAAATATATGTAGTCTAGCAAAACCATCGAAAAAAGTTTACATTTTGTAAACCACCTGCGAGATATCCTGTTGTATATCAATGGGGTGTTTAAAACTTTACAGTTTGTCAAGAAATAGAACTAAAATATAGAGCATTTTGCTTGAAAGGACTATAAGGTAGTTGATATAATGGTATTAGTGGAGTTTTGTACTTTTGTACAAAGTCCTGAAAAACCAAAGAAAGGAAATCGTCATGATTAAAAAAGCGATGAATCTTGTTGGGGTTGCATTATTGCTGGCTTCAACAATCTTATCACCAGCTAGTGCTGTTGCTCAGACATTGTCGAATCAATCTTCTACAGTGACAACTCAGTCATCTCCGAAAACAGGAACGACTGAACAGCCAACGTCTCCTACTGAGTCAACGCAAAAGGCAGCAGATACTAGTTCTAGTCAGGGGCAGCAGCCTGCTACTGAGAATAAAGCGGAAGCTAATTCAAATGAGCAGGAAAATAAGCCAAGCACCTCAAAAGAAGAAAGCTCTGATGCTAGCCAAGTAAAAGAAGATACATCTTCACAAAAAGCTAGTAAGGTAGAGGAAAAGAGTGAGACTCAGCCAGGAGCTCCACCGAGAAGTAAAAGAACACGGAGAGCAATTGCTGGACCGAAGCCTATTGATGATGTGATTACAGACTTCTCTATTACCGATAATGGAGGTCATGATTTAAATCACAAGCTAGATAAATGGGAAACATTTCGCTTAAACGCCAAGTTTAGCTTGCCAAATAATGGTGTTAAAGCAGGAGACTACACTACGATTGCTTTGCCAGACAAGTTAGCTTTTGGTGATGTTAAGCCGTTTGAATTAAAAGATACAAAAGATCAAGTCGTTGCAAAAGCTGTGATTGATCCTCAAACTAGAACAGTAACATTAACCTATACAAAGTATGTAGAAAATCACTCTAATGTAACAGGTAGCTTTTATTTTTATGCCCGAGTTAATCATGAAATCGTGAAAGAAGAAACTGATGTGAATTTTGATATATCTGTTAATGGAAAGGTGAAATTTCACAAAAAAGTTGGGTTTAAAGGAGTTGGAAAAGCTGAAAAGACAGACATCACCAAATCTGGTTGGTTTGATGCTCAAAAGGGTATTCACTACAAACTTCCAATTAACCGTTCAGGGAAAAATATTCCCAATGCAGTTGTTAAGGACACATTTGGGACTCCTGGTGTAACTTACATTCAAAGTACTTTTAAAATTTATAAAGGGAAATGGGTTGCAAACCATGACAAATGGGAATTTAAAAATATGGAAGATGTTACCAATCGATTTCATGTTGAATTCTCAAACAATTCGTTTTCTGTTAACTTAGGAAATATAAAATCTGATGAAGGTTATCAGATAGAGTATGATGCTAAAGCAAGCTATGAGTTAACTGATGGGGAGATTCTCGAGAACAAGGCTTCTTTATTGTCTAATGATAGGGAAATTAGCCATGTTGGCTTTAGGAATACTTATCAGGCAGCAGGTGGTAAAGCTGAAGGTTATGTTTATTCCATCAAACTCCATAAACAGGATGAGAAAACAGGACAAGCCTTAGCTGGTGCTCGATTTAAAGTAACACGTGATCGAAATGGTCAGGTAGTCGGTGAATATGAGACTGATGCGAATGGTGATGTCACGATTCCTAAGCTGCTGAAAGATAACTACACTATTGAGGAAATTAAAGCTCCAGACGGATACCAAAAATCAACTGAAAAGATTAGTGTGAAACCAACTGACTTTGGGACAGATAAAGTTTATAGACCGACAGTTACCAATAAGAAAAACGAAAAAGTTTCTGCTCAACTTCAGGTTCAGAAAGAGTTAATCGGCCGGAAACTGAAGGATCAAGAATTTCAATTTGAATTGAAGAAAGATGGGGAACAAAACCCACTTCAAACAAAATCAAATGATGCTGACGGTAAAGTAACATTTGATGCTCTTGAATTTACTGAAGAAGGAACTTATAACTATACTATTTCTGAAAAACGTCAAGACCATCCTGAAAAGGGAATTTACTATGACCCAAATGATATTCAAGTTACAGTAAAAGTTTCAAGAAATCAAGAAGGTAAATTAGCTACAGAAGTTACTTATCAAGGAAATGGTGCAAATGGACAGTTAGAGAAAAAAGACACCTTCACAAACCACTATATACCGGATAAGACAAGTACAAAACTTGCTGTAACTAAAAAATTAGTTGGCCGAGATCTTCAAGATGGTGAATTCGAATTTGAACTGAAAGATCTACAAAACAACAACAAAATTTTGGAAACTGTAAAAAATAAAGCAGATGGTAAGGTTGAATTCAAAGAGATTGAATATACTAAAGCCGGAACCTACAATTATACTATTACAGAAAAATCGGGTAATGTTGCTGGTGTAGAGTATGACCCTAATCTTATTTCAGTTACGGTAAAAGTTGAAGATCAGGGCGGTCAGCTGAAAGTCACCAAAGTGACGTATTCAGAAGCTAATAAAGAGATCGAAAATCCAACTTTTATCAATCGATATACTCCAGGAAAGACTTTTGCTCGATTAGAAGTGAATAAAATTCTGACAGGCCGTCAGCTGCAAAAAGATGAATTTGAGTTTGAGTTGAAGAACGATGACACAGGAGTTGTTGAAGATACTGCGAAAAACAACACTGATGGTAAAGTGACCTTCAAAGAATTAGAGTATAAAAAAGCAGGTAACTACCACTATACCATTACAGAGAAAAAAGGTCAGTTAGGTGGCATTACTTATGATACGAAAGAAGTGAAAGCTACTGTCAAAATTACAGATGACGGAAAAGGCAAACTCCATTCTGACATTATCTATGAAAAAGATGATACCACTTTCAACAACACCTATACACCTCAAGCTACTTCTGCAACCTTCGATGTGACCAAAGAACTCACGGGTCGCAAACTGAAAGCGCAAGAATTTGAGTTTGAGTTGAAGGAAGATGGTAAGCCAAACGTTCTTCAAACAGCTAAAAATGATGCTCAAGGAAAAGTTCAGTTCCAAGCTATTACCTACGATAAAGCAGGTAACTACCACTACACCATTACAGAAAAAAATAATGGCCTGACAGGGGTTACTTATGACTCGAGCGAAGTCAAAGTCACAGTTAAAGTAACGGATGATGGTAAAGGGAAACTAAGTACTACCGTGACTTATGACGGTGGTAAAAAGACCTTTAAGAATACGTTCACACCAAAAGAAATCACAGTACCACTACAAGTGACAAAAACTTTAACTGGTCGCAATCTACAAGATGACGAGTTTGAGTTTGAGCTGTATGATGGAAAAGATAATAGTTTACTTCAAACAGCTAAAAATAAAGCGGATGGTACGATTCCTTTCAAAGATCTTAAGTTCACCAAAGCTGGTCTCTATAACTATCTTATCAAAGAAAAAGATGGTAACGTTCCAGGTGTTGACTATGATAAACAACCAATTAAGGTTACAGTTCATGTTCAACAAGAAGAGGATGGACAGTTGGTTGTCAATGTTATCTATCTAGGTCTTGATGAGAGCGGTAAGAATCAAATTTCTAAACAAAACTTTACAAATAAATACACTGCCAAAGGTACAGAGGCTACTTTCTCTGTTACGAAGAAATTAACCGGACGTGCTTTGAAGGATGGCGAGTTTAGCTTCGATCTGAAAGAAGACGGCAAGGCAGACGTTCTTCAAACCAAGAAGAATGACAAAGCTGGTAAGGTTCAATTTGATGCAATCAAGTATCAAACTGTTGGTACCCACAAGTACACCATTACTGAGAAAAATACAGGATTGGGTGGTGTGACTTACGACACCAAGACCATCAAGGTAACAGTTGAAGTCATAGATAATGGTAAAGGTCAGCTTGTTTCAAAAGTAACCTACGAAAACAACGACCAAACTTTCAACAATACCTACTCTAGTCAAAAGGTTAGCGCACAACTAGGCGTGACTAAAGAACTGACAGGTCGTGCATTAAACGATCAAGAGTTCGAATTTGAATTAGTCGGATCTGATGACAACGTTCGTCAGATGAAGAAAAATGCAGCAGACGGTCGTGTTACTTTTGATGCGATTGACTATACAAAAGTTGGCACTTATCATTACACCATCAAAGAGAAAGACAATGGCTTAGGTGGTGTGACCTATGATAAGAAAGAAATCAAAGCGACTGTCAAAGTTACTGATGATGGCAATGGTCAGTTAGTTGCCCAAGTATCTTATGATACAGCTAATCCAACCTTCAGCAATACTTACCTTGCTAAGGAAACAACTGCGACATTAGAAGCGAACAAAGTGCTAACTGGTCGCGACCTAGAAGCGAATGAATTTGCCTTTGACTTGATTGATCCAAACGGTAAAGTGGTGGATACCGTTAAGAACGCTAAAGATGGTAAGATTTCATTTAAAGAGTTGACATTCAAAACAGCTGGAACTTATACTTATACCATTAAAGAACAAGCTGGTGCTTTAGGCGGTGTGAAATATGACACCAAAGTAATCAAAGCAACAGTCACTGTCACGGATGATGGTAAAGGTCAACTACATACAACAGTTGCTTATGAAAACAACCAAAACACCTTCACGAATACTTATTCAGCAGATAAAGCCACTGCAACTCTTTCTGCTAAGAAGCTATTAGAAGGTCGTAACCTCAAAGAAGGGGAATTTGAATTTGAACTGACTGGTACAGACGATCAAGTTCGCCAAACGAAGACAAATGCACAAGATGGTAGCGTCACTTTCGATACCATTGAGTATACTAAGGTGGGTACTTATCACTACACCATCACCGAAAAAGATACGAAACTCGGTGGTGTGAAATATGACACCAAAGTGATCAAAGCGACAGTCACTGTTACAGACGATGGTCAAGGCCACTTAGTAACAAAAGTTGCTTATGAAAAAGATGATCAGACCTTCAAGAACACTTATTCCGCTGCAAAAACAAACGCACAACTCTCTGTTAAGAAAACCTTGACAGGTCGTGCTTTGAAAGATGGCGAGTTTGAGTTTGAATTGAAAGGCCAAGATGATAAAGTTACTCAAAGCAAGAAGAATGCTCAAGACGGTAGTGTCACTTTCGACACCATTGAGTACACGAAAGCCGGTACTTATCATTACACCATCAAAGAGAAAGACAATAACTTAGGTGGTGTAAAATATGACACCAAAGTGATTAAAGCAACCGTAACCGTAACAGATAATGGTCAAGGTCAATTGGTAGCACAAGTTGCCTATGAACAGAACGACCAAACCTTTACGAACCAATACCAAGCTGCTCCAACGACTGCTCAGCTTTCAGCTAATAAACAATTAACTGGTCGTGACCTTAAAGCCGGTGAATTCAGTTTTGAACTGACAAATGATAAGGACGAAGTGCTTGAAACGGTGACAAATGATAAGGACGGTAAGATTACCTTTAAGACGCTAACTTATACAGCAGTCGGTACTTATCAATACACGATTACCGAAAAAGATACGAAGCTTGGCGGTGTGAAATATGACACTAAGGTAATCAAAGCAACCGTTACTGTGACCGACAATGGCGCAGGGAAACTGGTAGCAACTGTATCTTATGATACAAAAGATCGTGTCTTCAACAATACTTATACGGCAGATTCAGTCCAAGCAACGGTTGAAGTAACTAAGAAATTGGTCGGTCGTACCTTGAAAGCAAATGAATTTGAGTTTGTATTGAAGGATGAAAGAGGTCAAGTGCTTCAAACGAAGAAAAATACCGCAGATGGTTCGGTAAACTTTGATGCTTTTGAATACAAAACAACTGGTACCTACCATTACACGATTGCAGAAAAGGATACAAAACTTCAAGGAATCACTTATGATAAGAAGGTGATTAAGGTGACAGTAACAGTCACAGATGATGGTAATGGTCATTTGGTTGCCAAAGTAAGTTATGACAAGAACATAAAGACATTTGAAAATCGCTATACTCCACCAAAGAAAGGTTTGCCTAAGACAGGTACGGTCATTCATACAGTAGCTATTTTCATTGGTTTGATTGTTTTGGTCGGTGCAGTTTATCTCATCAAGAAGAAATCTTGATAAAATCAAGACTTCAGAAAAATAATAAGTTTAAATTGGGAATCTAGAGAGCATTCTCCTCTGAAATGGGGGCTCTTTAGATCCCCTTTTTGATGCCTAGAGCATAGAATGTGAAAAGAAAAAGGAAGAGCTGTTTCCTAGAGAAAATGGACTTAGAAAAGTTATACAAAAATTTAGAGAATACTTAATCCTTTTCGTGGAAACTATGCTGAAATTTTCACTTGACTCTTTTTTTCTTTATGATATACTTAACTAGTAAAGAATTAACTGGTTAATCAGAAAAGGAGCAACATGAGTCAATTAGCACATGAAATGGATCATTTCTTAAATGAAATCATTTTAAAAGCCGAGAATCAGCATGAGATTTTGATTGGTTCTTGTACAAGTGGAATGCCTTTGACAAATACTCAAGAGCACATCTTGATGTTGCTGTCTGAGGAGTCGTTGACAAACTCAGAGTTGGCGAAGCGCTTAAACGTCAGTCAAGCAGCTGTAACAAAGGCCATCAAATCGCTCATCAAACAAGAAATGCTGGAACCTTTTAAGAATCAGAAAGATGCGCGTGTTATTTTTTATCGGTTGACAGAATTAGCGAAGCCAGTTGCCGCGGAGCATCATCATCATCATCAGCATACATTGGAAATTTACGAAAAAATCGCCAATCAATACACTCCTAATGAGCAAGCTACCATTCAAAAATTCTTGGAAACCTTAGTAGGAGAAATCGGAAAATGAGATATATCACAGTTGAAGATTTGTCCTTTTATTATGATAAGGAGCCTGTGTTGGAGCATATTAACTATTATGTGGATAGTGGTGAGTTTGTGACTTTGACAGGTGAAAATGGAGCAGCAAAAACGACCTTGATCAAGGCTAGTCTTGGGATTTTGCAGCCTCGATTTGGTAAGGTGACGATTTCTAAGACGAATACAGCTGGCAAGAAGTTGCGGATTGCTTATTTGCCGCAGCAAATTGCTAGTTTTAATGCGGGTTTTCCAAGCACCGTCTATGAATTTGTAAAATCCGGTCGCTATCCACGCAAGGGTTGGTTCCGTCATTTAAATGCCCATGATGAGGAGCATATTAAGGTCAGTCTAGATGCAGTTGGTATGTGGGAACATCGAGATAAACGGATTGGCTCGCTGTCAGGCGGGCAAAAGCAGCGGGCAGTGATTGCACGCATGTTTGCTTCGGATCCGGATGTTTTTGTCTTGGATGAGCCGACAACGGGGATGGATGCTGGTAGCAAGGATGAATTTTATGATTTGATGCACCACAGTGCGCATCGGCATGGCAAGGCTGTACTGATGATTACGCATGATCCAGAGGAAGTCCGAAAATATGCGGACCGCAATATTCATTTGGTGCGAAATCAAGATTCGCCATGGCGCTGCTTCAATGTTCACGAAAGTGACAAGGAGGAGGTGAGCCATGTTTAATTTATTAGCTTACGATTTTATGCAGCGGGCTTTTCTAGCAGTGATTGCTATGAGTCTGTTTTCGCCGGTTTTAGGAACTTTCTTGATTTTACGTCGTCAGAGTTTGATGAGTGATACGCTCAGCCACGTGTCGCTTTCGGGGGTTGCTTTTGGCTTGGTGCTAGGCATCTCACCTACGATTTCAACTGTCATTATTGTGATTATTGCGGCAGTCTTCTTAGAATACCTGCGGACGATCTACAAGGATTTTATGGAAATCGGAACGGCAATTCTGATGTCTACAGGACTTGCCATTGCTTTGATTGTGATGAGTAGGGGCAAGAGTTCCAGTTCTATGAGTTTGGATCAGTATTTATTTGGCTCTATTGTCACGATTAGTACGGAGCAGGTGATTTCACTCTTTATCATTGCGGCAATCGTGCTGGCATTAACCTTCCTCTTCATTCGACCAATGTATATTTTGACCTTTGATGAGGATACAGCTTTTGTGGACGGTCTGCCTGTGCGCACCATGTCCATTCTGTTTAACATTGTGACAGGTGTTGCCATTGCTCTCATGATTCCAGCGGCAGGTGCGTTGCTGGTATCAACCATTATGGTTTTGCCGGCAAGTATTGCTTTGCGGTTGGGGAAGAACTTTAAATCCGTTATCTTGTTGGCAAATATCATCGGCTTCTTAGGTATGATTGCTGGTTTGTATATTTCGTATTATGCAGAAACGCCAGCCAGTGCAAGTATTACCATTATTTTTGTCGGCGTATTTTTACTAGTAAATTTATTGAAAAAATTTATCAAATAGGAGTAAGAAATGAAGAAAATTGGTCTATTAGTAGCAAGTTTACTGAGCATCTTTTTAGTGGCTTGTTCCAATCAAAAAAGTGCAAATGGGAAATTAAATGTTGTCACAACATTTTACCCAGTTTATGAATTTACCAGGCAAGTAGCAGGAGATACTGCCAATGTCAAACTCTTGATTGGTGCAGGAACAGAACCGCACGAATACGAGCCTTCTGCCAAGGCAGTTGCAACGATTCAAGATGCAGATGCTTTTGTATATGAAAATGAAAATATGGAAACTTGGGTACCAAAATTGCTCAAAACTTTGAAAAAAGACAAAGTAAATGTGGTGAAAGCAAGTGGAAAAATGTTGCTTCTTCCTGGTACAGAAGAGGAAGAAGACCATGATCATGGGAGCGAAGGACACCATCATGAATACGATCCCCATGTGTGGTTGTCACCAAAACGTGCCATTAAAATGGTGGAGAATATTCGCGACAGCTTAAGTAAACGCTACCCAGATAAGAAAGTCACTTTCCAAAAGAATGCAGCAGCTTACATTAAGAAATTAGAAGCTCTGGATAAAGAATATGCAACTGGTTTAGCAAATGCCAAACAAAAGAGCTTTGTGACACAGCACGCAGCCTTTCGTTATTTAGCGTTAGACTACGGTTTGAAGCAAGTGCCTATTTCAGGACTTTCACCAGATAGTGAGCCTTCAGCGGCACGTTTGGCTGAATTGACAAAATATATTAAGAAAAACAATATTAAGTATATCTATTTTGAAGAAAATGCTTCTCAAGCATTGGCTTCTACATTGGCAAAAGAAACGGGTGTGAAGTTAGATGTGCTTAATCCGCTTGAAAGTTTAACTGAAAAGCAAACAAAAGATGGAGCAGACTATATTTCCATCATGCAATCAAACTTGAAAGCTTTGAAAAAGACGACAGATCAAGCTGGTACTGAAATTTCTGCTGAAAAAGAAAAAAATACAAAGACTGTACAAAATGGCTACTTTGAAGATAGTGCTGTCAAAGACCGTACGTTGTCTGACTATGCAGGTCAATGGCAATCCGTTTATCCATATTTGCAAGATGGAACTTTAGACCAAGTCTTTGATTACAAAGCAAAATTAAGCGGTAAGATGACAGCTGCTGAGTACAAAGCGTATTATGAAAAAGGCTACAAGACAGATGTGTCTCATATCAATATCACAGATAAGACTATGGAATTTGTAGTCAACGGACAAAAGAAGAAATATACTTATAAATATGTTGGTAAGCATACATTGACGTACTCTAAAGGAAACCGAGGCGTGCGCTTCATGTTTGAAGCGACAGACCCAGATGCAGGTAAGTATAAATATGTTCAATTTAGCGACCATAATATCGCCCCAACGAAAGCAGCGCACTTCCACATTTTCTACGGTGGTGAAAGCCAAGAAGCCCTCTTTAACGAATTAGAAAATTGGCCAACTTACTATCCAACTAAATTAAGCGGACAAGAAATTGCTCAAGAAATGCTGGCGCATTGATAAAGACACAATTTCTATATAGAAAGAGAAAAATCGAGTTGAGCAATCTTCTCGATTTTTTTGCTTGACAAACTCTGATTACAGATGTAAACTATAAAAGAATCGAAAATTACAATTGTAATCAAAAAAGAGATGAAACAAAATGGAACAACAAAATATTAGTCAGGCAGAATGGCAAGTTATGCGTGTTTTGTGGGCGTATCCTCATAGCAGAAGTACTGAGGTGGTGGAGCGTTTAGAAGCTGATTTTGATTGGAAACCGGCTACTGTTAAAACCTTACTTAATCGTCTGAAAACCAAAGAGTTTATTTCAATGGAAAAAATTGAGGGGAAATTTTACTATGATGCGTTAATTTTAGAAGATGAGCACTTGGAAAATAGTTGGCGGACCTTGCTTGACAATATGTGCAATACCAAGCATGGTGATTTAGTAGTTTCAATACTAGAAAGCAATCAATTCAGTCAAACAGATTTGTCTCGAATCCTAGATGTTGTAAAAGAAAAGCAGGTACAAGCACCGGAGACGATTCAGTGCAATTGTCCACCAGGTCAATGTACTTGTGGCGCGCATTGTCAAGATGAAACGAATCAATCTAAAATGGCGGAGTAAGAAATGGAAAATGACAAAAAAGAGTATAAATTATCAGGCATGACCTGTGCAGCTTGCGCGATGACCATTGAAATGGTCGTCAACGATTTGCCAACAGTAGAAGAAGCCACGGTGAACTTAGCTACGGAAAAATTGACAGTTCTTCCCAAAGAAGGATTTGCAAGCGAGCAAGTCCTAGAGGCTGTGAAAGAAGCTGGCTACCAAGCGACAGAAAAGGGAGAACAAAGGCAGTCTGATTATGCGAAGCAAGTCGCGGAAAAGCAAGAAAACGTGCGCAAAATGGCGTGTCAGATTTGGTTTGCGGCAGGAGCGACCGTGCCACTACTTTATATTTCAATGGGGAGCATGATTGGCTTGCCGTTACCCTCCTTTTTAGATCACATGACGCATCCCATTGCCTTTGTATTGGCGCAATTTTTCCTTACTTTGCCAGCGATTTGGGTTGGTCGCGGTTTTTATGTACGTGGTTTTCGGAATTTGGCAAAACAGCATCCGAACATGGATAGTTTGATTGCTGTAGGAACGAGTGCAGCCTTTCTGTATAGTTTGTACTCGGTCGTTCAAGTTTTGCTGGGGCATCATACTTTTGTACACCAGTTGTATTTTGAATCAGTTGGTGTGATTATCACTCTTGTTTTACTGGGGAAATATCTAGAAGCCAATGCCAAGGGTCGAACCTCACAAGCGATTCAAAGTTTGATGAGTTTGGTACCCGACCAAGCGACCGTTATTCGCTATGGCGAAGTCGTAACAATTGATACAGAAGACATCAAGGTTGGAGATATTGTGCGGATTAAACCGGGAGAACGTATGCCAGTAGACGGTGTGGTTATCTCTGGACAAACCTATGTGGATGAGTCTATGATGACAGGTGAAAGTGTTCCTGTCGAAAAAAACGTCGGAGATGTGATTGCCAGTGCCACTATGAATCAAACGGGTTCTATTGACTATGAAGCAACCAAAGTCGGTTCGGACACAACTTTAGCTCAGATTGTTCATTTGGTAGAGGAAGCGCAAGGCTCGAAAGCGCCTATTGCGGCTATGGCAGATAAGATCTCGCTCTATTTTGTACCAATTGTCTTGAGTTTGGCAGTTTTAGCAGCTCTGTTGTGGTACGTTCTGGCGGGAGAGAGTTTGCAATTCTCACTTTCTATCTTTATTGCGGTGTTGGTCATTGCTTGTCCTTGTGCGCTTGGCTTAGCTACTCCGACGGCTATTATGGTAGGTACGGGGAAGGGCGCTGAAAATGGCGTCTTGATTAAGTCAGGGCAGGCTCTTGAAGCGACTCATTTGGTAGATGTTGTCGTTCTGGATAAGACAGGTACGATTACCGAAGGGAAGCCAAGTTTGACGGATGTGTTGACTTTTGGTGATGTCACACGGGAAGAATTGCTACATTCGCTTGCAAGTAGTGAGCAACATTCAGAACATCCGCTGGCAATTGCTATTTTAGAAGCCGCTAAAGCGGAAGCTATACCATTAGCATCGGTAACAGATTTTCAAGCGATTTCAGGTAAAGGGATTGCAGCTCAAGTAAAAGCTCAAGAAATTCTAATTGGGAATGAAAACTTAATGAGACAATACCAAGTCGAGCTCGGAGAATATATCTCTGACTTGATTTCCTTATCGCATCAAGGAAAGACGGCTATGTTTGTCGCTTTGGATAGACAACTGGTGGGGATGATAGCAGTCGCTGACCAAATCAAAAAAAATAGCCGTAAAGCTATTGCTGAATTGCAAAAAATGGGCTTAGAAGTGGTGATGCTGACAGGGGACCGTGAGGAAACAGCTCAAGCCATTGCAAGAGAAGCTGGTGTCGATCAAGTCATTGCAGGAGTATTTCCAGACGGCAAAGCAGATATCGTCAAGAATTTGCAAGCGCAGGGGAAAAAGGTTGCCATGGTGGGTGACGGGATCAATGATGCACCTGCTCTGGTGCAAGCTGAAGTCGGGATTGCCATTGGTTCTGGAACGGATGTGGCTATTGACTCAGCCAACATTGTTTTGATGCACAGCGACCTTTTAGATGTGGTGACAGCCATTCGCCTCAGCCAAGCCACGATTAAAAATATCAAAGAAAATCTGTTCTGGGCCTTTGCCTACAATACTCTAGGAATACCAGTTGCAATGGGGTTCCTGTATGTATTTGGCGGTCCGCTGCTCAATCCTATGTTAGCCGGTCTTGCCATGAGCTTTAGCTCGGTTTCTGTCGTCACCAATGCGCTGCGTTTACGGCGCTTTAAAATAAAATCATAAAAGGAGTTCATCATGAAACAAATCGTTACTTTAGAAAATATATCTTGTCAAAATTGCGTAAAACACGTCACTGAGCACTTCCTAAAATTAGAAGGTGTATCGGATGTCCAAATTGATTTAGATACAAAGGTTGCTACTGTCACGACCGATCACACTCACAGTGCAGAAGATTATCAGGCGGCACTTGCTAAAACAATTTATAAAGTTGTTACTGTTGCATAGAAAAATGAGGCTGGGCAAAAAGTGTCCCAGCTTCAACAATTCAGTAAATTGTTGAAGTCGGGAAATCAGCCCTGCACAGCAATCCACTCTGATTGCTCAAAACACTGCTTTGAGGTAGCAGATAAAACTTGCGAAGCAAGTATCAAAGCTGTTTGCTTTTCAAGCTCGGAAGAGCACTCTTGCGGGGGAGGGACTACGAACTAAAAATCGAAAATTTTTAGTTCGTAGTCCCTTTATTTTTAAATCAATCCTTTTTCAAAACTTTGAGAGGTAGCTTCGACACTAATTTTTTCGAGTGTAAAAGGATGTGTGAAAGTTAAACGATGAGCATGAAGCATGAGGCGCTCTGACTTTTGAGGATTGTACAATGGATCGCCAACGATAGGAAGCCCATGATGAGCAAGGTGTACACGGATTTGATGAGTTCGCCCAGTTTTAAGTTGACACTTGATAAGGGTGTTGTTTCCAATTTCTTTGAGCTTAGTGACCTGCGTTTCAGCGTATTGACCGTTTTTGTTATCCACTAGCCGTTTTCGCCGATCGTGACGGTCGCGCCCGATTTTATCTGTATAGATTTGACGTTTTTTGGGGAATACTCCTTGTACCAAAGCCCAATATTCACGCGAAATTTCCTTGTTTTCTAGCAATCGATTTAAGATTGGCAAGATAAAAGGATTTTTCGCAAAAAGGACAGCCCCACTAGTTTCCTTGTCCAAGCGATGAACGACATAGCATGTACTTCCAACATGAGCAGAGACATGATTTAAAAGCGCCAGCTCTGCCGGTTCATTGGCATGTGTTTTCATACCTTCAGGTTTATTGACAATGATGATGTGTTCATCTTGATATAATTCTTCCACAAGATCAGCTTTGCCCATTAAAATAGACTTTTCTGGATAATCTTCTTCGTCAAAGATTAAAGCAATCGCATCAGCTGGATGAATCCGACTTTGCCAGTTAATGGGTTGTTGGTTTACAAGGACGTGTTTTTTAATGCGCAGAAAATGGCGAATCTTTCGTGGAATCAAAAAATGTTCTTCCAGCAGCTCTTTGACTGTCATCTCTGGCAGACCTTGTGGAATCGTAATTGTAAAATGCATGATTTTATTGTAACAAAATAGTAGATGATTGCAAATAGTCAGCTAACTCTTGAACAATTTCTTAAAGTTTTCTAAACGAAACGCTTGATAAGAGGTCTCTTCTTGTCTGGATATGGAGAAGGTGATAGAATAAGGATATGAAAAAATTGAGTGAATTATTTGAACTAGCAGTAAATCATTTTAAAAAGGAAAGTCCTGAGCGTAAGCATCAAGAGGTGACAGAGGTTGAAGAGGCTGAATCACATTTGAGTCGTTCTGGGAAAAGCCGAAAAAAACCGATTTCTCAACATCCATTTCGTCGATTTTGGCGTCGCTATCACCTGACGAAGATTGTCTTGATTTTGGGGCTTGGTTTTGGCTTGGTGACAGGAGGCTATCTCTTTTATGTTGCCAAATCCACTAATGTGAATGATTTGCAGAATGCTTTGAAAGCAACAACAGCTATTTATGATAAGGACGGCAAAAAAGCTGGAAGTTTGTCAGGGCAAAAGGGAACTTACGTAGAATTGTCCAAAATTAGTCCGAACTTACAACATGCCGTCATTGCGACAGAAGACCGTTCTTTTTATAAAAATAGTGGGATTAACTACGGTCGTTTTATTCTAGCAATTTTAACGGCTGGGCGTTCTGGTGGTGGTTCTACTATTACACAACAATTAGCTAAAAATGCTTACTTATCTCAGGATCAGACCATTGAGCGGAAGGCAAAAGAGTTTTTCCTAGCTTTAGAATTAACTAAAAAATATAGTAAAAAGCAGATTCTCACTATGTACCTCAACAATTCTTACTTTGGGAATGGTGTGTGGGGTGTAGAAGATGCCTCTAAAAAGTATTTCGGAGTATCTGCTAGCCAACTGACACTAGATCAAGCAGCTACCTTAGCAGGAATGCTCAAAGGACCGGAACTATATAATCCGCTTGCTTCTATAAAAAACGCAACGAATCGACGCAATACCGTTTTACAAAATATGGCAGCAGCAGGTTATATCAGTCAAAATACTGCAAACCAAGCAGGAGCAAATGGTTTGGGCAGTCAATTGGTAGATGCTTACACAGGAAAATCAGCAGATTATCGTTATCCGTCTTACTTTGATGCGGTTATCAATGAAGCAGTTCGAGATTATGGCTTAACAGAAGCTGATATTGTCAATAACGGCTACCGCATTTACACAGAGCTAGACCAAAATTACCAAGCTAGCATGCAAGTCATCTATGATCGCGAAGATTTATTCCCGCAAGCAGCAGACGGCACCAGAGCCCAATCGGGTAGCGTAGCGCTTGATCCTAAAACGGGAGGTGTTCGCGCACTTGTCGGCCAAATCAATAGTACCAGTGCTGGTTTTAGAAGTTTTAACTATGCCACACAATCTTCAAGAAGCCCTGGCTCGACTATTAAGCCCTTAGCAGTTTACAGCCCGGCAGTTGATGCAGGCTGGTCCATCAATAAAGAGTTAGACAATAGCACAACAACGTATGGAACTTACACCGTGAACAACTATGGTGGGATTCAATCCAGTTCGACTGTGCCAATGTATCAGGCTTTAGCGCAATCCTTAAATATTCCAGCGGTTGCTGCTGCTAATGAATTGGGACTGAAAAAAGTTTTTGAATATGGTAAAAAATTTGGCTTGAATATGGATAAAGTGAGTCAGACCCTTGGGGTGGCTCTCGGCAGTGGCGTAACAACCAATCCGCTACAAATGGCACAAGCCTACTCGACTTTTGCCAATAATGGTGTTATGAATGATGCTCATTTGATTACCAAAATCGAAAATGCTAGTGGACAAGTAGTCAAAACTCATAAATCAACTTCAACGCGAGTGCTTAACCGCTCAACAACAGAAAAAATGACCAGTATGATGCTGGGAACATTTACCAATGGTACCGGTGTTTATGCTGCTCCTTACGGCTATGACATGGCTGGGAAGACAGGAACGACAGAGACTGACTTTAACCCAGATTTATCAGGAGACCAATGGGTTATTGGTTACACGCCAGATGTGGTTATCAGTCAGTGGTTAGGTTTTCCAAAGACAGATGAAAATCATTATCTGACAGGCACCAGTGCCAATGAAGCTTCAGCTATTTTCCGAAGTGTGGCAAATAGTATCCTACCGTACACAAATGGTACGAAGTTCGGTGATGAAAATGCCTATGCAAAAAATGGTATTGCACCGGTTGATACGAGTGGTACAAATAACACTACGAAGCAAAGTGACAATCGTTCAGATGTTTTGAAAGATGTGCAGGATAAAGCTAAGAATTTGGTTGACCAAGCGAAGAAAGCAATTGACGATGCTAAGATTCCTGAAAAAGCACAGAATCTTTGGGACACGGTTAAGAGTTGGTTCCAATAGACTTGTCAAAAATGGGCTTTCTTGATATAATAAACAAGATGGAGGCGTTATGGCACTAAAAAAAGCGAGTCTGGCGTGCACGGTTTGTGGATCGAGAAACTATTCAATCAAAGTGAGTAGTACGCCAAAACCAAAACGTCTGGAAGTAAATAAATATTGTAAACATTGCAGTAAATACACGATTCATAAAGAAACTAGATAGGAGAAAGTTGTGAAATTCATTAAAGATACATTTCAAGTATTAAAAGATACAACTTGGCCAACTAGAAAGCAAAGCTGGGTAGATTTTATCTCAGTTATGGAATACACAGCTTTCTTTGTCGTCATTATTTATCTTTTTGACTTACTTGTCACAAGAGGTTTGGTACGATTGTTAAATATCTTTTAAATTTTAGCCTGCTTGTTGTTTTATCAAGTAGGCTTTTATCTTTTATTATAAAAATAGCAGTAAAAAGATTGCATTTGCTATTTTTGTGGTATAATAGGGCTAGAAAGAAACCGAAGCCCTCAGGCTTTTTTATTTAGGAAAGGAAGAACGATGGACAGTTTTGATAAAGGCTGGTTTGTCTTGCAGACATACTCAGGGTATGAAAATAAAGTAAAAGAAAATCTTTTACAACGTGCACAAACCTATAATATGTTGGAAAATATTTTGCGCGTAGAAATTCCAACGCAAACGGTACAAGTGGAGAAAAACGGAAAAACCAAAGAAGTTGAAGAAAATCGTTTCCCAGGTTACGTCTTGGTAGAAATGGTGATGACAGACGAAGCATGGTTCGTCGTACGGAACACACCAAACGTAACAGGCTTTGTCGGCTCACATGGAAACCGCTCTAAACCAACACCACTTTTGGAAGAGGAAATTCGCCAAATCTTGATTTCAATGGGACAAACCGTTCAAGAATTTGATATTGATGTGAAAGTTGGCGATACCGTACGTATCATTGACGGCGCTTTTGCAGATTATACGGGTAAAATCACCGAAATTGACAACAACAAAGTTAAAATGATTATTTCGCTATTCGGGAATGATACAGTTGCCGAAGTGACTCTGAACCAAATTGCCGAATTATAATAAAAAGTGAGCTAGAAATCAATTTTTATAGTTATTGGTTTTGGCTCATTTTTTGTGCTATTTTGATGAAAAATAAACTCTTGTTGAAAATGTTTGTCTCAAATTCATCCACCAACTTCATTATATTTGACCTAATTTAACCGAACAAAAAAATAAAAAAGCCCGATTTTACGGGCTTTTCATTCGGTTAATTCCTGTTAAATCAGGTTACGGAAGGCGGTAGACGGATTTGAACCGACGATCAAGCTTTTGCAGAGCCGTGCCTTACCACTTGGCTATACCGCCACAACGTTTATTATTTTATCCTAAAAAATCGTTTTCGTCAAGAGTGTAGATTGGTTTCTCTTTGTAAAATTTTAGTGTTTTCCGATTAAATTTAATCATTAAAGTGGTGAAATTATCATTTTGATAAGCCAAAGAAAAGGTTGGATTGATAGTTTTTCTTGCTTTAGTTAAGGTAACAATAAGATAAACTTGTTTAGCTGAACCAACTGACTTCAAAAATATCATCCACCATCTTCCTAAAAGTAAAGAAGTCATAAGTTAATTTCTCGTTACTTGCTTCCTTTTTTTAATAATTATATCCATCTCATATGACATTTCTAAAATTAGATGTTTGTATTTTTGGCTATGGGAACTTCTTTAATAAAAACAAATAAATGTTGCCAGCTATAAAATTGGAAGAAAAAGTTTAAGAAAAGTAAAAAAAGATGAAAAAAGGTATTGACAAGAAGAGAAGGAGATGATATACTAAGATAGTTGTCGCTTGAGGGGCGACAAAGACCTTTGAAAACTGAACAAGACGAACCAATGTGCAGGC
>NZ_JADNQV010000007.1:0-99960 GCF_015594635.1 Streptococcus sp. HF-100 | reverse complement strand
CGAATCGTCATACACCAGAGAAGCCACAAATTCCACAAACCCCACCAAGTACACCAGAGAAGTCGAAGAAGAAAATTCTCCCTTCAACAGGTAGTCAAAATTCATTCTTTGCATTACTTGCAGGTCTATTCACCTTAAGTGGAGCTGCTTACTTGTTAAAGAAGAAGGCGTAATTCTATCATCAGATAGATCGAGTAAAGAGGCTGGGATAAAAGTCCGACCTCAAATATAAAAAGCGAACAAAACTAGTTTTCTGGTAATCAGAATTCTGCTTTGTTCGCTTTTCGCATTTAATTATAGATTTGAAGGGCTTAATAATTAAGATTTTTAAAAATTGAAATCTTTTTGTCCCAAACTCTTTTAAGGGTTCTTTGTCAATTGAAGTGGGTGACGGTATTGAAAAAGCTGCCAATGATTTTGAATCAGAAGTAGCTGCTACAATGGCTGCTGAACTTGGACAAAACTAAACCAGTTAATCCACTATCTAGAGTTTAAAATAAGTAAAAAGGTTAGAGAACTAAGTCTGTTCTCTAACCTTTTCTAGTCTCATTTGCTATTATTTTACAATTCGTTTCGTGAATCCCTTGTGAGAAATCACAGAGTCTACAAAGATTAAAACGATTAAAGAAATTAGTAGATAGGTAATTTCGGAGTAGGTAAAAGCGATTCGATATGTTTGTGTAAAGAGAATAGCACAGACACTTACAGTAATGATAGCTAAATCAATTGTCCATTTTGTTTTAGGGTTTATTGAAGACGGTTCAAATAAAAATGGAGCAAATAAGCAGATGACTAACGGGACGACTTGGACATCCACATAGTCAGCAGAAATAATTGTAAAAAAGAATAAAGTTGAAACCAACCAAACCAGTACATGACGTGTATATTTGAACCAATCCATTTTCATTCATTTGGCCTCCTTTTATTATTATCGTCAAATTTTCATCTATATTATAACGCTTTAAAATTAAAAGGCAAGCGTTTACACTCGAATTATTCCTATTCTATAAGCTTTTTCACTTGCTTGAATAATCAGACTTTTCAGTTTTTCATTTAGGTCTTTTTCTTTCAAAAATAAGAGATTTTCGGTATAATATTAGTCAAAGATAGTCAATGTCAGTTGCTCATTTATGGAGCAAAAGAAAGAACTGGAAGAAAGAGTTGTCATGAGCCATAAGAATACGTCAGACAGTATTGAGGAATATATCAAAGCAATTTTAGCTCAAGCTGGGATTGCAGAGTTGAAGCGCAGTGAAATTGCGGATGTTTTTCAGGTTGTTCCAAGTCAGATAAATTATGTCATCAAGACACGTTTTACGGAAAGTCGTGGCTATGTTGTTGAAAGCAAGCGTGGTGGAGGCGGCTACATTCGGATTGGTCGGATTGAGTTTTCCAATCATCATGAGCTGCTTTGTGATTTGCTGCATAGCGTTGGCGAGCAGATTAGTCAACAGGTCTTTACAGATATCATTCAGCTATTGTTTGATGAAAAAATCATGACAGAACGAGAAGGGAATCTTCTTTTAGCGACGACAACAGACAGGGTATTGGGAGTAAATGCTGCACAGATTCGTGCGCGGATGTTAAAGAAAATTTTACAACAAGTTGATAGAAAAGGGAAAAACTAATATATGAAATATTCAAAAGCTTTGACAGAAAGTATTGAGTCGGCGCAACTGCTAGCAAGCCATTTTGAAACAGATTATTTGGAGTCTTGGCATTTGTTGATTGCCATGGCGAATAATCCTTATAGTGTTGCGGGTTCTGTTTTAAATGATTATCCGCTTGAAATTGATGATTTTGAGAAAGCAGCCTTTCATATCACAGGAAAGATTTATCAACAAGAGGGAAGCTTTACCATTTGGCCATTTTCTCATCGTATGAAAGTGTTGTTTTTAACAGCTGAGCGAATTGCAGAGGCTGTGCATGCTAAGAATCTTGGGACAGAGCATGTGTTGTTAGCTATGCTGTTTGACCGAGGAAGTTTGGCGGCACGTTTCCTTGAATTTACAGGCTTTAGCTATGAGGATAAAGAAGGCGTTTTACGTATGACCGATCTTCGGAAAAACTTAGAGCATAAGGCTAGCTGGGGTAAAGAAGATATAAAGGCTATTCGCCACTTAAATAAAAATATTGCTGCAGCGAAACAAACGATGGCTAATATGATGGGGATGCCTCCTTCTACCAGTGGCGGACTAGAAGATTATACCCGTGATTTAACCGAAATGGCTCGTGCTGGTCTTTTAGAACCGGTTGTCGGACGTGATAAAGAGATTTCTCGTATGCTTCAGATTTTAAGTCGCAAGACGAAAAATAATCCAGTGTTGGTTGGAGATGCAGGAGTTGGGAAAACAGCACTGGCCCTTGGTTTGGCGCAGCGTGTGGCTGCTGGTCAGGTTCCAAATGAGCTTGCAAAGATGAGAGTTCTGGAGCTGGATTTGATGAATGTGGTAGCTGGGACTCGTTTTCGCGGTGATTTTGAAGAGCGGATGAACAATATTATCAATGATATTGAAGCAGACGGGCATGTGATTCTCTTTATTGATGAGCTTCATACTATTATGGGTTCTGGCAGTGGGATTGATTCGACATTAGATGCAGCGAACATTCTCAAGCCAGCTTTGGCTAGGGGGACGCTCAGAACGGTCGGCGCAACGACACAAGAAGAGTACCAGAAATATATTGAAAAGGACGCAGCTCTTTCACGGCGATTTGCCAAAATTACTATTGAAGAGCCGACGGTAGCCGATAGTATTGCGATTTTACAGGGGCTCAAGAAAAGTTATGAAGAACACCACAAAGTGGTGATTACAGATTCAGCGATTGAGACAGCGGTTAAGTATGCTCATCGTTATCTAACAAGTAAACATCTACCTGACTCGGCGATTGATTTGCTAGATGAAGCTGCCGCAACGGTACAAAATAAAGGTCCGCAAAATCATGTAAAAACAGAATTGAGTGCAGCAGACGAGGCTTTAATGGCAGGCGATTGGAAAAAGGTTGGCACTTTGTTGGAGAAAGAAAGTCAGCCAATTGTCTACAAACTAAAGGTTAAAGATGAGGATATTTTGGCAACACTCAGCGGTTTATCGGGAATTCCTGTGCAAAAGTTGACGCAAACAGATGCGAAGAAATACCTCCATTTAGAAAAGGAGTTGCACAAGCGGGTCATTGGGCAAAATGAAGCAATTTCTGCTATTAGTCGAGCGATTCGGCGCAATCAATCCGGTATCCGCACTAGCAAGCGTCCAATTGGCTCCTTTATGTTCTTAGGGCCAACCGGGGTCGGAAAAACTGAGCTGGCTAAGGCTTTGGCAGAAGTTCTCTTTGATGACGAAACGGCACTGATTCGTTTTGATATGAGTGAATACATGGAAAAATTTGCTGCCAGTCGCCTTAATGGAGCGCCTCCAGGTTATGTTGGTTATGAAGAAGGGGGCGAATTAACTGAAAAAGTTCGCAATCGTCCATACTCTGTACTCCTCTTTGATGAGGTAGAAAAAGCACATCCTGATATTTTCAATGTGCTTCTCCAAGTCTTAGATGACGGGGTGCTGACAGACAGCAAGGGGCGCAAGGTAGATTTTTCCAATACCATTATTATTATGACCAGCAATCTTGGTGCGACAAGTTTGCGGGATGATAAGACGGTCGGTTTTGGAGCGCGTGATGCCCGCTTTGATCATGAAAGCATGGAAAAACGGATGATGGAAGAACTCAAGAAAAGTTATCGTCCGGAATTTATCAATCGGATTGATGAAAAGGTTGTTTTCCATAGCCTGACTAGCGAAGACATGCAAGAAGTGGTAAAAATTATGGTGAAGCCACTCATTGTCAGTCTCGCTGAAAAAGGAATTGAGCTGAAATTCCAACCTAGTGCTTTGAAACTTCTGGCTCAAGAGGGTTATGACCCTGAAATGGGAGCTCGTCCACTGCGCAGAACTCTACAAACTCAGGTAGAAGATCATTTATCCGAATTACTTTTAGCTGGTGAGTTACAGATGGGACAAAGTTTGAAAGTCGGTGTCAAAGCTGGACAGCTGAAGTTTGAAGTGCTCTGAGTTTTTATACGAAGCATTCATCTGGGAATAGATAAGGTATTTTAATATGAACATTCGTGAAATGACAGAAACGGATTATGATCAGGTTTATCAATTGTGGTTATCATGTGCAGGCATGGGATTGAATGATTTAGATGATTCAAAAGAGGGAATTGCTCGGTTTTTGCAGAGAAATCCTCAAACTTGTCTGGTGGCAGTAGAAAATCAAACGATTATCGGAGCGATTTTAGTTGGTTCGGACGGACGAAGAGCCTATATCTACCATACAGCTGTTCATCCGAATTACCGTAGGAGAGGGATTGCTCGGCAGTTGGTTGAGACAGTTTTAACTGTCTCAGATGAGTTAAAAATTCACAAGGTCGCTTTGGTCGTATTCAAAAGGAATACAGAAGGAAATCGTTTTTGGGAAAAATTAGGTTTCTCTGTTCGAGAAGATCTCATTTACCGCAATCAAGCAAGGACTGAAATGACTCGGATAGATACCTGGTAGAAATTACTCTTTAAATAAAAAGCACCAACCATTTGGGAATAATTTTCCAGATGATTGGTGTCTTTTTTTTGGTGTTTAGACTTGCAGCAACTCTTCAATTTCCGCAAGGCTGTTGGCTTGGGAAATGGCACCGCGGAGTTTGGCCGCGCCAGCAGTTCCGCGGAGGTAATGAGGAGCTAAACCGCGAAATTCTCGAACGGCGATATGCTCTCCTTTAAGGTCAATCAAGCGCTTCAAATGATCGTAAGCAATGTGCATTTTATCCTCAAAGCTGAGGTCGGGCAAGATTTCTCCCGTTTCAAAATAATGGTTGATTTGTTGGAAGAGGTAAGGATTGCCCATAGCAGCGCGCCCAATCATGACAGCGTCAGCACCGACTTCTTCTATGCGTTGTTTGGCATCTTGAACGGTGCGAATATCGCCATTGGCAATGAAAGGAATCTTGGTTAAGGCTTGCGCAACATGGTGGAGAGTTTCAAGATCGGCATGCCCAGTGTACATTTGTTCGCGTGTGCGTCCGTGCATAGCAAGAGCTGACACACCAGCAGCTTCAGCTGCCAGTGCATTTTCCACAGCTAGTGAGGCGTCCGACCAACCAGTGCGCATTTTCACAGTCAACGGAATATCTAGAACAGAACGAACTTTATTGATAATAGAATAGATTTTTTCTGGATCTTTGAGCCATTTTGCCCCAGCTTCGTTTTTAACAATTTTATTGACGGGACAGCCCATATTGATGTCCACAATATCTGTTTGGGTATTTTCTTGGATAAACTCGGCTGCACGTGCCAAACTATCTTCGTCACTCCCAAACAACTGAATGGAAACGGGATGTTCTCCTTCATCAATATGCAGCATGTGAAGTGTCTTTTCGTTATTGTACTGAATGCCCTTGTCTGAAACCATTTCCATGACGACAAGTCCTGCGCCAAGCTCTTTTGCAATCGTCCGAAAAGCCGAATTGGTCACACCTGCCATAGGAGCGAGAACCGTTCGGTTGGGAATTTTCACATTGCCAATCAGAAAAGAGGTGTTAAGATTTGTCACGAATGAGTTCCTCCAAGTCTTTTTCGTCAAAATGATATGTGCTTTGGCAGAATTGGCAAGTGATTTCAGCACCGTGGTCTTCATCTCGCATTTCTTCAAGATCTGACTTAGGTAGGCTTGAGAGGGCATTTAAAAACCGATCTTTGCTGCAATCACATTGGAAGCGGAGTTCTTCTTCTGACAATCGTTTGTAAGGTTCGTTGCCGTAGATAGCTGAAAGCAGGGCTTCAATATGGTTTTCGGATTCTAAAAGTGTTGAAATAGCAGGCATTTCTTGGATTCGCTTTTCAAAGCGAGCGATTTCTTCTTCTTTGGCACCAGGAAGGACTTGCAAGAGGAAACCACCAGCAACCTTGACCTTGTCATTGGCATCTAGTAGAACATTTAACCCGACAGCTGACGGAGTCTGCTGGCTTTCTGTTAGATAGAATGCCAAATCTTCGCCAATCTCACCGGATACAAGTGGTGTCATAGAATGATAAGGATTTCCAGTTCCATAGTCTGTAATGACAAGGAATTCGCCATTTCCAACGAATGGTCCGACCAGCACTTCGCCAGTCGCGGTTTTTTTAATGTCTACGCCGGGATTTTGTACATAACCTTTGACCGTACCTTTTGTATCTGCAACGGTGATAATAGCACCGAGAGAGCTTGTTCCCAGCACTTTGACGGTGATTTTTGTATCTCCTTTTTCGTTTGCTGCAAGAATTTGACTGGCAATGAGCGTGCGACCTAGTGCTACAGTTGAGCTGGCCTGAGTGTGATGTTTTTCTTGAGCTGTCCGAACGGTTTCAGTACTGCCCAGTACATAAGCTCGGAAAGCTCCGTTTTCTGAAATAGTTTTAATAATCTTGTCCATACCTTTTATTGTAACATAAAAAAAGAAAAGGGAGCGGGACAAAAATCGGTATTTCGTAAGAAATTGATTTTGTTGTTCCACCCCGCATAGTTGACGAGGTTGTTGTCATTCTTTGCATAGCAAGGAATGACAACAACCAAGCACCTATTTCGTTTCGGTGAAAAAATAGTATATTATAAGAATTTAGGAAACTTTTGTCCTAAACTCTTGTTCCAGTCCATTAGTTTTCGTTTGTAGTCCGTTCATCCACTTCTTTTTGAGTTTCTTTTCCCTGATCTAGCAAAGCTTGGATAATCTTTTGGTCGCGTAGTTTAACAGAGTCGTTAATGGTTTCAGCGGATTGGATAACGGTCGCTTCAAGGAGAGCGCGTTTTTCCCGTCCTTTGTCAATGGCTTCGATAATACCTTGGTTTTGAGCGACTAAGCTTTCAGCCAACTTAGTGACAGATTCGACTGCAATTGTTGGATTTTGCGAGATTCTCTCCATTTGTGGAATGACTTCTTTGCTGGTTTCAGCCAGCATTTGAAGCGCTGCATTGTTGGCATTAGAAATAGCGTCCGCTACCTGACCAGATTTCATTGATTGTTGCAAAATACCTAGTTGAGCAATAGAGAGCTTCATGGTCGGAATGGTATTGCGACGAAGCATGCCGAGCTTTTGGCGCATATCAGAAGATACCTTCACGAGATTACGCATTTGCGGGGTAGTGGCCCAAGCAACATACAGACGGCTGATGTATTCAGTGTGTTGCTGTTCCAATGTATTGACAACTTCAGTCAAGCGAGCCAATTCTTGTGATTTGGTTTGGTAATCTAGAGTGGCAGTATCTAATTGTGCCACTTTATTTTGAAGAGTCAAGGCACGCGCACTGGCTTCTCTTTGACTGGCTTCGATAAAGGAAATGACACCGACTAGATTTTCAATGGATTTGGTGTTGTCTTCAATTAACATTTCGGCAGAAACGATATTGCGTGCGAGTACATCTTCTTGCTTGACGACAGTAGCAGCCATTCCGTCCATTTTTTGCTCGATATTTTGTGAATCAAAATAGAACTCTTGCAAGGTATTCTTGCTTTGTTTAAAGAGTTTTTCTAAGAAATTTGGTTTTTTATCTAGTTCTGCAATTTGAGCATCCTTGTACTTAGCAACAAAACCATTTAACTCTTTATTAGTGTTTTTTAGCAATTCATCGACTTGTGGGATTTGAAGTTTCTTTTGCTCGGCTAAAATACGGTTGACAGTGTTATTAACATCTTCGACCGCGGCTTGTCCAAAATCTAAAAGAGCATTTTGGTCGGAAATAAAGTTATCTACCAACTGAGGGGCTTTTGCCATGATAGCATTTTGTTGTTCAGGAGTTAATTTCTCCAAAAAAGTTAACTGCCCATTTGCTTGAGTTCTGGTTGATTCAATGATTTCGGTGGTTTTATCCGTTTTCGTAATGGCATTGTTAGCGATTTTGTCAATGTCGAAGTTAAATTCTTGGCTCATAAGGTCTCCTTTTGATGTTATAGTTCTGTGTTCGTCTCTTTTTTAGTTAAAATCCGCAAGCTGATGTCAAAATCTCGTAAATCAGCTTCGTTGAGCTGACGGAGTGTTTCATCCAAGTCTAAATCAAACTGCTCAATAGCCGCTTTGGCACTGGAGAGCCGTTCCTTGGCATTGTAAAAATCTTTCGGGGAAGCCTTGATTTTTAGGTAGCCTTCTAAAATATCCTCATAATGCTCCATTTGAGATTGATGGATCGCAGTTAATTCTTCCTTGTTGTTGCTTTCTGACTGAGAAATTTTCTTGAGAATAGCTTCATGGTCGGTTTGGATATTGTGAATGGTTTCGAGCAATTCTGGTGCTAATTCTTCAAGGCTTGACTTTGTACTCTCAGCATCTTGCGTGCGGAGGTTGTAAAGTTGAGCATGAATGTCTGCTGTTACGTCTCGCACTTTCCGTTGAATCCGCTGGTAAATCTCAGGTGAGATATGTTTTTTCAAGGTATCAGTCCGACCTTGGATATAGCTTAATTGAGGCAAGAGTTGTTCAGCTAACTGTTGGTATTTTTCATAAGCCTTTTCTTCCAGATAAGCATCTAATTGTTTGATTCGACTATCTGCGGCACCGATTTCCTCTTTCAAATCTTCAATTTGCTGACTGGCGCTAGGTCCTGTGATTTTTTTCGGCTGATGGGTTGCATAGTAGTAAATTCCGTAGCCTATACCGACAGCAAAGAGGATTGGGATGAGGTACTGCATAATAATACCGACTGCGATAAAAATAAGCAGTATACCAATCCATCTTCTAGAACGTACATTTCTATAATCTCTTCTGGACATAAATTCTATAATCCCGTTTCTTCTGAAATTTCTAAGTCTATTTTAGCATAAAAAAGCATCAAAGACGGAACTGAACAATATTTTTAATAAAAAGTTTGGCTGAAAATAATCATGGGCTGCTAAGATTTTTCAAAAATTTCTTGACTTCGAGTGCACTCCAAGGTATATAATAAAAGTGTAAATATTTTATCTTTTTGATGAATGTGGAGCATCATCTTTTTAATAGAGAAAGGAACAATAAGATGAAAGCAGCAGTTTTTGTAGAACCAGGAAAAATGGAGGTAAGAGAGGTTGCGCGTCTAGATGCTATTTGTCGGACGCGTCGGAGTGCCACATACAGGAGACATCAATATCGGTGACTACTGGATGGTCAACTTGGCAATGGCTGGTGGACCTGCTTCTTGTACAATTTATGATAAAGAAGTCTTGTTAAAAGCAGTTCTAGACGGTCAAATCAATCCTGGTAAAGTTTTCACTCAATCTTACAAATTGGAAGATATTGACCAAGCCTACAAAGATATGGCTGACAGAAAAACGATTAAAGCCATGATTGTGATGAATTAAGAGTTCTGAAAGAGGTTGGTATAATCCGGCCTCTTTTATGATTGTGAATGTTAGTTCAATAGTTCTCAAATACCTTCATTTTTGATAAAATAAAAGAAAAGCAGTTAAAAAGGGAGAAAGTCATGTCTTTAACTAGTCAGATTATTACAGCTGAATTTCCAGATTTAGAAAAAGTGGAACGACTCAACACGGAAGCTTTTCCTGAGGAAGAACGTGCACCGTTATCGGAGTTGCTACGCTATGGAGATGGAGAATTTTCTCATTTCTTTGCCTTTTATGATGAGAATGAATTTGTCGGTTTTGCCTTTTCAGTCTACAATGACAAAGCCTTTTATGTTAGCTTTTTTGCGATCATGCCTCATTTACGCAGCCACGGTTATGGTGGCAAAATTATTGATAAATTGGTGGATTTTTACCAAAGGACAATGGTTTTAGAGGTAGAACGCCTTGACGAGCCTTGTGATAATCTGGAACAGCGAAAAGCTCGTATGGATTTCTACCAGCGAAACGGCTTTCGCTCTTCGCATGCCTACTTAGAATACGACGGTTTAAGCTTTGAAATTCTTTATAAAGGACCGTTTTTTGATGAAGAAGCCTACCGTGATATTTTCAAAAAAATCCAAGAAGACGGTTATTTTGAATTTGAAATCAAGCATGGTCATGGAAGAGACTGGGAGTAGCTGAGAAATTCTAGCAGATATTTCTATTTTTCATTGAAAGTTATACATAAAAAAACGAGCTGTTGTTTTCAGCTCGTTTTACAGTGTATTTAGTATTTAATGGATTTCTGGGAAAAGTTTAGCCAAAATTTTAGGTGTAATGCTTTGACCGGGACCTTCTGCGCAATAAGTGTGCATATACATGGATGGATTGAAATTCAGCTCAATGCAGGTGCAGTGGGGCTCATTTTTGCTGGCTGGAAGTGTGCTATCTGGGATAATTAAATCCACGCCACAGACCCAAGCTCCCATAGCAGCTGCCATTTCTGCTGCTAGTTCCTTATAGGAGGTGTGCATGGTTTCAGTCACATCTACTGAGTCTCCACCAGTAGAAATATTAGAATTACGGCGAAGAAAAACTTGAATTCCTTGCGGTAGGACATCATCTGCTTTATAACCTTGCTGGGCTAGCATGAGTAGCTCAATCTCACCAAGCTCAATCATTTCCAGTGGAGAGCGATGGTCGCGCCCTCGTAGGGGATTGGTATTTTTAAAAGCTACCAATTCTCGAATAGTATGCTGACCGTCTCCTACAACATTGGCTGCTAAGCGCAGAAGCACTGCCTCACATTTTCCGTCTAGGACAAAGAAACGGTATTCGGTTCCTGCGATAAATTCCTCAACAAGGATAGAGCTGTCCTCTGAAAAGGCAATTTCCAATGCTTTTTGGTAACTGTTTCTGCTGGCTGGTTCCTGAAAAATAGAAATTCCTAACCCGAAGTTGGTGGATTTGGGTTTGACAACAATCGGCTTATTTTTGATAAAGGGATAGTAAGCTATTCCTTCTTCCAGAGTGGAAAATTCGGCTCCAGCAGGAACAGGAAAGCCAGCAGCAGATAAAATTTTCTTAGTTACTGTCTTATTTGCCATCGCAAGAGGCACGATATAGTTGTCCTTTGAGGTCATATTGCCATTTTTGACATACTCGATATGATCTTTATGTTGAAGCTTTAAAAACTGGTCACTTTCGTCCAAGATTTCTACTTGCACCCCTTTTTGAATAGCGTCAAAGAGGAGCATTTGAGTGGAGAGTTCCATATTTTCATAGCCTTTTAGCGCATAATGTGCATGCCAAGCGTAGTTGTGGTATTCTTTGGCTTTTTCTAAACCAAAGGCTTCTAAAGACTGGTTTCGAAGATAAGGCAAGAGCTGAGCGGAAAGGGTCAGACTGGGGTCCGCAACTGCAGTTTTTACATGATGAAACAGGTCTTGATAATAGGAGCTTAATCCGAATTGGTGAATGACAGCTTGCATAGCTTCAAGGAGCAAATCGCTGTCAGCTTCAACAGGCAAAGGAGTCAGAGGGTGGCTGAGAGCTATTTTTTCATTTAGAGCATGAGCTTGCTCTAGGATCTCATCAGGGTATGCTATATCATCTAGCCAGAGCAAGGCAAGCAAAAAGAGATGAACCGTGTCCATGGTCTCTTGGCTGATTCCTAGCACTTCAAAAGGATTGAGGTCAAAACAGCGGAATTCCAAATAGGTAATTCCTTTTTCTAGGTAATGCCGATTTTCTTTTTGCCCACGGAAGCGGACGGGTGTGTAGCATTCTTTCTCGGCAATTAAATCGCCTTGTGCTACGTATTTCTCTATATCGCTTACATAAGACTCTAGTGAAGCATAGGAAATGTGAATCTTTTTATCGTTTACATATCCTAAATCACTGTTGCGGATAGAGCGTACAGGCTGAGAAATCTTTCTCGTCAAAAACCCTTCTTCAGCAATTGGTGCTGCCCCGTATAAATAGGTCAGAAACCAGCGGAACCGTAAAAAGTTTCGAGCCAATTTGAGATAGAGGTCATTTTTAAAAAGCCGAATATTTGGGTAATCACTGACCTTGAAAAGAGCTTGGATCAAGTCGGCTCCCAATTCCACATTGTAGTGAATGCCTGAGATAGCTTGTAGCGTTTTTCCATATTTTTTTGCTAAACTTTCTCGATAATGACGCTCAAAATCGTTTTCTAAATGAGCGATTTGAATTTCTGCTGGCGATAATTTTGGGGGCATAGAGAGTGGCCAGATTGCTTCATTTTTTTGGATGGTGCGTCCAGCTACATCGGTAATAGCAGTGAGAAAACGCCTTGCTTCTTTTGTAGAAGTTGCAATCGGGGTGATGAGTTCTAATTGCTGCTCACTAAAATCGGTCTGAATCGTCGGGTGAAAATTGCGGTTGCCAAATGCTTGGGGATGAGGAGTTTGAGCTAATTTTCCGTTTTGATTGATGCGCAAGCCCTCCCTTTCCAACCCAAAAGTAGCTTGTAAAATAGGTGTATCTGCTGCTAATTTTTCGAATAAGTGATTGATGTTCATGGGAAATACCTGTTTATTTTCTAATACTTTTAGTCTATTATAAAAATGCTCAGAAAACAAATTTCTACTACGTTTTCCGAACCTTTTTTAAAAGAAAACGATTCTATTTTAGATAGGATAAGAATTTTCCAAAAGAGGGGGACTCAAACTTCGTCATTTGCAAACAACTGCGATAGTCTTATCTTGAAAAAAGAAGGAATTTTTCTTATAATAAAGTGTAAGACATAATTGCGGGTGAAACTCCTGCCATGTAGACAAGAAAGGACGAGCGCTTAGCTCAGACAAAATTATGACATCAGTTGTAGTTGTAGGAACCCAGTGGGGAGATGAAGGAAAAGGAAAGATTACAGATTTCCTTTCAGCTAATGCCGAAGTTATTGCCCGTTATCAAGGCGGAGACAATGCCGGACATACCATTGTAATTGACGGTAAAAAGTATAAATTGCACTTGATTCCATCCGGTATTTTCTTCCCAGAAAAAATCTCTGTTATCGGAAACGGAATGGTAGTCAATCCCAAGTCTCTTGTAAAGGAATTGGCTTATTTGCACGAGGAGGGTGTCACGACAGATAATCTTCGGATTTCAGATCGAGCCCATGTTATCCTTCCTTATCATATCGAGTTAGATCGCTTACAGGAAGAAGCCAAAGGTGATCACAAAATCGGGACGACTATTAAGGGAATTGGTCCTGCTTATATGGATAAAGCAGCTCGCGTGGGAATCCGCATTGCGGATTTGTTGGATAAAGATATTTTCAGAGAACGTTTGGAGCGCAACTTAGCTGAAAAAAATCGTCTCTTTGAAAAACTCTACGACAGCACAGCTATCCAATTTGACGATATTTTTGAAGAATACTACGCATACGGTCAGCAGATTAAACAATACGTGACCGATACGTCGGTTATCTTGAACGATGCTCTCGATCAAGGTAAACGTGTCCTTTTTGAAGGAGCGCAGGGAGTTATGCTAGATATTGACCAGGGCACTTATCCATTTGTTACCTCTTCTAATCCTGTTGCAGGTGGTGTGACGATTGGTTCCGGTGTGGGTCCAAGCAAAATTGACAAGGTTGTTGGGGTTTGTAAAGCCTATACCAGTCGTGTTGGTGACGGGCCATTCCCGACAGAACTGTTTGATGAAGTAGGCAACCACATTCGTGAAGTCGGGCATGAATATGGAACGACTACAGGGCGTCCTCGTCGTGTTGGTTGGTTTGATTCAGTTGTTATGCGTCACAGTCGCCGTGTGTCTGGGATTACCAACCTTTCTCTCAATTCCATTGATGTTTTGACGGGACTGGATACGGTTAAAATCTGTGTAGCTTACGACCTAGACGGAGAACGTATTGACCATTACCCGGCTAGTTTAGAGCAACTCAAACGCTGCAAACCAATCTATGAAGAATTACCAGGTTGGTCAGAAGACATTACAGGTGTTCGCAGTTTAGAAGAGTTGCCAGAAAATGCCCGCAACTACGTCCGCCGTGTGAGTGAACTTGTCGGTGTCCGCATTTCCACTTTCTCTGTTGGACCAGGTCGCGAGCAAACCAATATCTTGGAAAGTGTTTGGTCAAGTTTGTAATAGAAGCAGACAAAGCGGGTTTCGACTCGCTTTTTATTGACGCAATAAAAAAGTTTAAATAATGATTCTCTCTTAAGTTAATTTTAAGCCAGCTGGGTTATACTAAAATCATCAGATGAAGACCTCCTAACTTTATTTGATAGAAATCCTAAACTTTTTCATAATAATCTCCTGAAAGTCACTGTAAAGTGGCTTTTTTTCTTTCTCTTTGTCTTATGATATAATGGAAAGCAGAATGAAAATGAACTGAAGAAGAGATGAGAAATGGAATATACGCGCGAAGAAAAAGAAAAATTTATGCGGGAAGCTTTGAAAGAAGCAGAAATTGCACTTGACCATGATGAAATCCCGATTGGTTGTGTCATTGTCAAGAACGGAGAAATTATTGGGCGCGGGCACAATGCGCGTGAGGAGCTGCAGCGAGCTGTGATGCACGCTGAGGTGATGGCGATTGAAAAGGCAAATGCTTATGAAAAAAGCTGGCGACTGCTAGACACCACTCTTTTTGTTACCATTGAGCCTTGTGTTATGTGCAGTGGCGCCATTGGTCTGGCTCGCATTCCACAGGTTATCTATGGTGCAAAGAATCAAAAATTTGGCGCAGCTGGCAGCCTTTATGATATTCTAACGGATGAACGACTGAATCACCGAGTTGAGCTTGAAAGTGGGATTTTGGAAGCAGAATGTGCTCAGATGATGCAAGATTTTTTTAGGAAGAGGAGACAAAAATGAAACGTTGGCTAAGTGCTTTGCTCTTTCTTTTAACTTTGCTGTTTATTGGGTTGCTGATAGGCAATTTAGAATTTCAAGCTTGGGCTTTTACACGTCATCAAAACCAGCTATCTTGGTATATTCGTCCGATTCTCATTTTACCGATTATCTATTTCTCTTATCGAAAGAGCCTTCTTGGCATTTCTGCTAGTATCTTTGCTCTCTTTACCAGTATGATTTGGTTTTGGGTGCCAAAGACGACCTCTCCTTTGGTAAAAGAGTTTCTAGCTTACGAGCAAGATTTCTTGCAGGCAGATTGGAATCTCAAAAAAGTTTTGTTTGCTTTTTTGGTAATTAGTTTCTTTCTACTTCTGATTAGAGCAACTTGGCTCCATAGTTGGAAATTGTTGACATTACTGTTAATTATCACGGCCTTTTTGAAAATGCTCTGGTCCTATCTAGATAGTGGTAGAGCTGGTTTAACGATTGTTGTACCAGCGATTCTAGGTTTATTCATCTGCTTATTTTTCCTTTCTTTTTGGAAAAAAGGAAAATCTTAATTGGCACAAAAACAAATTTATGGTATAATACTTATCGGAGCAACAATTCTGCGTGAAGCGGGTCAGGGGAGGAATCCAGCAGCCCTAAGCGAGTGTGAATTGTGTGCTCTTTTTATGTAAGAAGAATATTAACGAGAGCCATTACTAAAGAGTGTGTTAAAAGGTTGAAAAACTTCTTCAAAAAATAATGTTTAATAGTGAATCAATATCATTTTTCAGAAAAGGAAAGACATATGTATTACATGGGTGAAATTTTTAGAGAATTGCGAACAGGTCGGCACATCTCTCTTAAGGCGGCAACAGGAGAAGAATTTTCCTACTCCATGCTTAGTAAATTTGAAAATGGGACGTCAGATATTTCGGCTTCAAAACTGTTAATTGGTCTAGAGAATATTAGAACAGAATTAGAAGAATTTGTCTATTTGGTGCGTGGCTTCCAGCCCACTTCCTATACTTTGTTAAAAAATAAACTGTGGCAAGCTCAAGAAAAGAAGGATATGAATACATTATGGGAAATGTACCACAATGAAATGACTCAATATCAGTCTGAACAGGAAGAAAAGTATATCCTAAATGCGATTGTTATCAAAGGTCACATGTTTTTCTTGGATGAAACCATTCAAGCAACAGAGATTGAGTTGAATTTTTTATATGATTATTTATTTTCTGTTGAAATTTGGGGAGAGTATGAATTACACCTGTTTTCAGATATTGCCGCCTTGCTCCCTCTTGATCTTTACTTTCGATATGTTCGAGAAATGCTTCAAAAGGTTGATTATTTAGGAGATTTACAGAAGAACAAAAACTATATTTACACGATTCTTTTAAATGGTTTGTTTAAATCCATTGCAGAAAAAAGTTTAACAAAAGCTGCTTATTTTGATAAAAAAATCAAAGAAAAATTTTTTGATGAAAACGATGCATACTTGAGAATTGTCTATTTATTTGCAGATGGACAGCATGATTATATTTTGGGAAAGAGAGATGAAGGTCTTACAAAAATGAAAAATGCTATATCAACCCTTGAAATTATAGGTTGCAAGCAGAGTGCTGATTATTACTCTAAAAATATGTCTGACTGGTTAAAAGAATGTGAATAAATGACAATCGGAACTTTTTTGCAAAAAAATTTAAAGTGAGGAAATGAGTCTATGGAATAAAAAAATAGACTGCTTTCCTTATTTTTTTTGCTCAAAAACGGAGTTGAATATATGACAATTTTGTTTTGGAAGTCGCTTTTCAAGTTATACTTAGTGCAACAAAAGTTTGAAAGGAAACTTGATATGAAATTATTCTTCTCAAATGCATTATATAGAAGTATTACGCTCTCTCGGATGCTTAACCTAATGGGGTCTTATTTATACAATATTGTGTTTGTGATTTATGCTGCTAGTTTGCCTTATGCCAATACAGCTGTGTTTATTGCAAATATCATTACAATTATTCCTACACTTTTCACATTTTGGATAGGAGTACAAGCCGATAGGACAGGTAGAAAAGGCGATTTCATGATTTTTATCGGCTTTGTTCAGGCACTTCTATTTACAGGGGTAACTTTTCTGATTTCTAATAAGACATTTCTTATTTTTGCAATTATCTGTTTTTTGAATGTGCTAACAGATATGTTAAGTGACTATGCTGGTGGGTTAAGAATGCCGATTTTGCAAAAGAATTTAGAAAAAGATGATTTATTTGAAGCCTATTCCTTTACGCAATTTATCACTTATTTATGCAGCATTACTGGACAAACAGTAGGGGTCTGGTTGCTCGCAACTTCAGACAATAATTTTGCACTAGTTGCCATAATCAATGCGTTGTCATTTCTAGCCTCTTCTTTAGTGCTTTTGCACAAGCGTCGTCAATTAACCCATGAAGCTGTGGTAGCAACTCCTGAAAAAATTTCTCTTTTTACGCAATTTAAAATGCTTTATCAAAATATGGAGTTGATTTTTCAAGAATCCGAAAATGCTTCATTCATTCACTTGTTACTTGCGATTTTAACTTTGAATATGATGGGAGGAGCTATTAACAGTATTTACAATTTTTATTTTCTAAAACATACCATTTCTCATCTTACTTATGCACAATCTCTTTTGATCGTAGAAGTTGTTTTGTTAGTTGGCGCCATTTTAGGAAGTTTAACACCTCACGATTATTTTTCAAAAAAATCATTCTCATTTCTGCTCATAATGAATAGTTCTTCATTTGGATTAGTTGGCATTAGCAACTTAGTAGGATTGCCATCCATCATTGGGATTCTTATTTTAGCTTTTTCTGCTTACATAATGGGGAAATCCACGCCTAAACTAGATGCTATGTTAATGGCAAATCTACCGTCTGATGTCTTGGCTCAAAGCAATAACTTTCTCGGATTATTATTTACCTTTTCTCTGCCATTGGGAACGGTCCTCTTTTCAGTTCTCTCTGCCTACAATATCTACTTGTGCTGGTTTATTTTTGTTGTCTTTTCACTGTTGGCACTTTTGCTGTCTCTGCAAAATAATCGACTCAAAAAAGGAAACATTAGTTAAACTCTAGAACCTAAGATTAGGCTACTATTTATTTTCCTCTATTTTTTATTTTAGAAGTATTCTGTGGGTGATTATTTTTTGATTTACGCAAACGATTGCTTTAAAGGTTGGTATGAGATTGCGATTTTTGAAAGTTAATTATAAAAAAACAATTTGGAAACGTTTTATTCAAGAAAATTGCTTGATAAAAAAGTAGTAAAGCGGTATCATAGTAGAGAAGAAAAATTGGAGGACTATAATGACACATATTCAGTTTAATTACTCAAACGTGCTTGGAAAATTTGTTGCACCGCATGAAGTAGATTACATGCAAACACAAGTTTCTGCGGCAGATGAACTGTTGCGCAAAGGAACTGGTGCAGGAAGTGACTTCCGTGGCTGGCTTGACCTTCCAGAAAACTATGACAAAGAAGAATTCGCTCGCATTTTGAAAGCGGCAGAACAAATCAAATCAGACAGCGATGTTTTGGTCGTGATTGGGATTGGTGGGTCATACCTTGGAGCAAAAGCAGCGATTGATTTCTTGAGCAATCATTTTGCAAACTTGCAAACCAAAGAAGAACGCAAAGCTCCACAAATCCTTTATGCTGGAAATTCTATTTCATCTACTTACCTTGCAGACTTGGTAGAATACGTTTCAGATAAAGATTTCTCAGTTAATGTGATTTCTAAATCAGGGACAACGACAGAACCTGCTATTGCTTTCCGCGTCTTCAAAGAACTTTTGATTAAAAAATATGGTGAAGCTGAAGCTAACAAACGTATCTATGCGACAACTGACCGCCAAAAAGGTGCAGTTAAGGTGGAAGCAGATGCCAATGGTTGGGAAACATTTGTGGTGCCAGATGACATTGGCGGACGTTTCTCTGTATTGACAGCAGTAGGACTTCTACCAATTGCAGCATCAGGCGCAGACATCAAAGCCCTTATGGAAGGTGCTAATGCTGCTCGTAAGGACTACACTTCAGACAAGATTGCAGAAAACGAAGCTTATCAGTACGCAGCTCTTCGTAACATCCTTTATCGCAAAGGCTATGCGACTGAAATTTTGGTTAACTACGAACCATCTCTGCAATACTTCTCAGAATGGTGGAAACAATTAGCTGGTGAGTCAGAAGGAAAAGACCAAAAAGGTATTTATCCAACATCTGCTAACTTCTCGACAGATCTTCACTCTCTTGGACAATTTATCCAAGAAGGTGCGCGTATTATGTTTGAAACAGTTGTCCGTGTGGACAAACCACGCAAAAACGTAACGATTCCTGAATTGGCAGAAGACTTGGACGGACTTGGCTATCTTCAAGGAAAAGATGTTGACTTTGTTAACAAGAAAGCGACAGACGGTGTACTTCTGGCTCATACTGACGGTGATGTGCCAAATATGTATGTAACACTTCCTGAGCAAGATGCCTTTACTCTTGGCTATACTATTTACTTCTTTGAGTTGGCTATCGCTATTTCTGGCTACTTGAATGCGATTAACCCATTTGACCAACCAGGTGTAGAAGCTTACAAGAAAAATATGTTTGCTCTTCTTGGAAAACCAGGATTTGAAGAATTGAGCAAAGAATTGAACGCTCGTTTGTAATGTGTAAACAACGGAACGGCTTCTAGAAAGAAGTCGTTTTTTATATGCTTGAAACAGAGTTTAAGTGAAATTTTCACAAAAAACAGGAGAAAAGAATAGAAAGAAAGCGCTTTATTGTGTATAATAAAAGCAGAACATACAATGGAGGCGTTTTATGTCACAAGAAACCTATATTATGGCGATTGACCAAGGGACAACCAGCTCGCGGGCGATTATTTTCAATAAAAAGGGTGAGAAGGTTGCCACGAGTCAAAAAGAGTTTACTCAGATTTTTCCACAGGCGGGCTGGGTTGAGCACAATGCAAATGAGATTTGGAATTCTGTGCAGTCGGTCATTGCAAATGCTTTTATTGAAAGTGGCATCAAGCCCACAGAGATTGAAGCAATCGGCATTACCAATCAACGGGAGACAACGGTTGTGTGGGATAAAGAAACGGGCTTGCCCATTTACAATGCCATTGTCTGGCAGTCTCGGCAAACAGCTCCTTTAGCAGAAAAGCTCAAGCAAGATGGATATGTAGATTTCTTTCATCAAAAAACAGGTTTGATCATAGATGCTTATTTCTCTGCGACCAAGGTACGCTGGATTTTAGATCAGGTAGAGGGAGCGCAGGAACGTGCAGAGCGAGGAGAATTGCTCTTTGGTACGATTGATACCTGGTTAGTCTGGAAATTAACGGATGGTGCAGCTCATGTGACTGATTATTCAAATGCAGCGCGGACCATGCTATACAATATCAAAGAGCTCCAATGGGATGATGAGATTTTGTCCTTACTCAACATTCCTAAAGCGATGTTGCCAGAAGTTCGCTCGAATTCAGAAATTTACGGTAAAACAGCACCTTATCATTTTTATGGTGGAGAGGTACCAATTGCAGGAATGGCGGGCGATCAGCAGGCAGCTCTCTTTGGGCAATTAGCATTTGAGCCGGGAATGGTGAAGAATACTTATGGGACAGGCTCTTTCATCATTATGAATACTGGTCAGGAGTGCAATTTATCCAAAAATAATCTTTTGACAACCATTGGTTATGGGATAAATGGCAAAGTGACTTATGCTTTGGAAGGTTCGATTTTTATTGCAGGTAGTGCCATTCAGTGGCTTCGTGACGGCCTTCGTATGATTGCTAGCTCACCTGAATCTGAGCAATATGCAAAAAATTCCACCAATGAAAATGAAGTGTATGTTGTTCCAGCTTTTACGGGACTTGGAGCTCCTTATTGGGATCCAGAAGCAAGAGGTTCTATTTTTGGCTTGACACGTGGAACGAGTAAAGAAGATTTTATCAAAGCAACTCTGCAATCCATTGCTTATCAAGTGCGCGATATCATTGATACGATGCAAATGGACACAGGTACAGCTATCCAAGTCCTGAAGGTAGATGGTGGTGCTGCCATGAATGATTTCCTCATGCAGTTTCAAGCAGATATTCTGGGAATTGAGTTAGCGCGTGCGGCAAATTTGGAAACAACGGCTCTTGGAGCAGCTTTTCTAGCAGGACTTGCGGTTGGTTATTGGAAAGACATGGAGGAGTTGAAAACATTAAATGCGGTCGGGGAAATATTCTGTCCAACTATGCCAGAACTAGAGCGGCAAAAATTGTACAAAGGCTGGAAAGCAGCAGTTGCCACAACACAGTTTTTCGCAAAAGAATCTAAAAAATAGTTAAAAACCCAGCATTGTTCAGATTGATGAATGCATGTAATCATTTCGTAGCAAATGGAAAAGGGCGATTAGGGGCCAATCTTAGTCGCTCTTTTTTGGCTTTACGATTCCTTTAACAGACTAAGAGTGAATTACATGCGTTTTGTATCAGTTGGATAGAGTAAAATGGTGAATATGCCTGCTCTTATTGGTTTTTTTGAAAATTATGGTATAATAGATATAATTTTGGTAGATGGAGTTGAGTTTTGAAGAAAAGCTATCGCGTCAAGAGCGAGAAAGATTTTAATGCGATTTTCAAAAGTGGGCAAAGTTTTGCCAACAGAAAATTCGTCATTTATACATTAGAAAAGAAGCAAAAACACTTTCGAGTAGGAATATCTGTCAGTAAAAAACTGGGAAATGCAGTAATGCGCAACAAGATTAAGCGCCGTATTCGACACGTTTTGATAGCTCATCAAGCAGAGCTAGCGACGCTTGATTTTGTTGTCATTGCACGAAAAGGTGTAGAATTTCTGACCTATCAAGAATTGGAACAAAATTTACTTCATGTACTAAAAATAGCAAAAATTTATCAGGAAGGTTTGAGTTGTGAAAAAGAAAAGTAAGTTGGCGGGGCTTTTAGTTCTGGCTTTGCTCATTTTAACTGCATGTGGAACGAGTGAGGTCACAGCGAGTTCGCCAGATTTATGGGAAAGATTTGTGTATTTCTTCGCCGTAACGATTCGGTTTCTCTCCTTTAACGGAAGTACGGGGATTGGGATTATCCTCTTCACTTTAATTATTCGAACGGTTCTTCTGCCAGTTTTCCAATTGCAGATCAATGCTTCTCGGAAAATGCAGGAAGCCCAGCCGTTAGTGAAAGAATTGCAGGCAAAATATCCGGGACGCGACATGGAAAGTCGCAGTCGTTTAGCTGAAGAAACTCAAAAGCTGTATAAGGAATTAGGAGTAAAACCGTCGGCATCATTTTGGCCTTTGCTCATTCAAATGCCTGTGTTGATTGCCTTGTATCATGCTTTGACGCGTGTTGAATTTCTCAAAGTAGGGCATTTTCTCTGGCTGAATCTGGGTGCGACAGACCCTTATTATATTTTGCCGGTTTTAGCAGCTGTTTTCACCTTTTTGAGTACTTGGTTGAGCAATAAAGGAATGGCGGAACGCAATGGTTTGATGACAGGAATGATGTTTATCATGCCGCTGTTTGTTTTCTTCTTTGCTATGAGCGTAGCGAGTGGGGTTGCTTTATATTGGAGCACATCGTATGCGTATCAGGTGTTCCAAACGCTTTTACTAAGCAATCCGTATAAAATCATTGCAGAAAGAGAAGCAAAAGCGACTGCTGAGCGGGAACGGGAAGAAAAGAAAAAACGTGCTTATCGTAAAGCACAAAAAAAGAAAAAGTAAGGAGGCACTTGTATGGTATTATTTACAGGAGCGAGTGTTGAAGAAGCCATTCAAAATGGCTTGCGCGAGTTAGATATTCCACGGATGAAAGCACATATCAAAGTGATTTCTCGTGAGAAAAAAGGATTTTTGGGATTATTTGGCAAGAAATTAGCCCAAGTTGATGTGGAACCTATTAACGAAACAACTGTAGTAAAAGCTAACCAAAAAGCTGTCAAAGGTGTTCCGGAAGCAATCAACGCTCAAAATGAGCCCGTTAAAAGCGTGAGTGAAGCAACTGTTGACTTAGGACATGTTGTTGCAGCCATTAAAAAAATCGAAGGAGAAGGCAAAGAAATCTCAGATGATGTCAAAGCTGAAATTTTGAAGCACGAAAAAGAAGCCAGCACGATTCTTGAAGAAACAGGCACAATTGACTTATTGAAAGATAGTGACATCGTAAATTTTCAAAAATCGGTCGCTCAAGAAGAAAAGACAACTGACAAGATTATTTCTTTTGACCAGGCTGTAGAAAAGCGCTCGGAAGTCCAACCGATAGCTGAAGAGCCGGCTGATTTTGAAGATTTGGGCATTCAAGTGGAAGAAAATTATGATGTTGAAGAAGTTGTTGCGAGTGTGACGGGCTATGTGCAAAACATCGTGGACGAAATGGATGTTGAAGCTAGCATTGCAAGTGCTCATAATCGTCGGACAATCAATATGCAGATTGATACCAATGAGCCTGGTCGCATTATTGGCTATCACGGAAAAGTGCTGAAAGCTCTTCAATTGTTGGCACAGAATTATCTTTATAATCGCTATTCTAAGAGTTTTTACATTTCTATCAATGTCAATGATTATGTAGAACATCGAGCAGAAGTTCTACAAAGCTACGCTCAGAAGCTAGCTGATCGTGTGTTGGAATACCAACATAGTCAAAAAACCGACCCTATGTCTAACAATGAGCGGAAAATTATTCACCGAATTATTTCTAAAATGGACGGGCTTACCAGCTATTCAGAGGGTGACGAACCAAACCGTTATGTTGTTGTGGATATTGACAGTGAATAATAAACTAAGGACTGAGAAGAATTTCTTTTCAGTCTTTCTTTCCGTTTAGTCCACTAATTGACGTGCTTGAGATTGAGAAGAAAGGAGCTTACATGTCTATTTTTCCAGCTATTGAAACTTACTTAGCATTACAAGGACATAAATATATTTCTCCTGATAAAGCGGGAGAATTGAGAGAAATGATGCTTGATTTCAAACAGAAAGGTCAGGCAGCACGCGCGGAATTTTCGGACTTGGTTAAGCAATTTCAAAGATTTTATCCAAAATTAACTCTGGAGCGTACCAGCAACTGGATGAATCAAGCTCAAATTTTGCGTCCCCATTTTTGGAACTACTTGCGCGGTTGTGGCGATGTCACAGAACCAATGTTTGCCCTTCGCTTATATGGGAATCCGAAAGACTTTGGGGTGTCGCTAGAAGTTAGTTTTATTGAGCGTAAGAAAGATGAGACCAGTCTGACCAAGCAAAATCGGGTCTTGCAGGTGCCAATCGCAGTTCCAGTTTATTATTTGGCTCAAATAAATGGAGTCAGTCAACGATTTACTGGAACAGAAGAAAATCGGAAGTATTTGAGCCAACAAGTAAAAACAGGGCAAGTCCGTAAAGTCTTAGTAAAATACGATGTGGATTTAGCCCAAGCTACTTCAATCAGGCAAGTGTTGGATAAGCTTCAGGCTACTATGACAACTCTCATTCCGTTCTATGAGGCAACCAGAGAATTGTACGAGGTTTAGACAAACTTTCTTGAGGCTTTAGCAAAAACAATTTCGCGCTGCTATTGACAAAAGGCGTAGAATCATATAGAATAATAAAGTATGTTTAGTAACTGATCACAATAGCCGGCTAAACGAATACAAGAATCTAAGAGGAGGTATTCAAAGTGAAACGTACTTATCAACCAAGTAAAATCCGTCGTGCGCGCAAACATGGTTTCCGTCATCGTATGGCAACTAAAAATGGTCGTCGCGTACTTGCAAGCCGTCGTCGTAAAGGACGCAAAGTTTTGGCTGCATAATCCAAACGAATACAAAATGAAGAACCAACGGAAACTCGAGACCGCTGGTTTTTTGTTTGAGAACAAAGGGACAATCTGCATTTGCTCAGAGATTTTGATATAATAGAAACTGATATAAAGAGGAATGAATGATGAAAATTTTTGATACACATACTACAGACCTCAATCTGTGATTTTAAAAGATATTACAGTTCTTAAGGTGGCAATTAACCAAGAAACTAACCAAAGGAAAGTAAGTGTAGCATGCAAAAAGAGGAATTCGTAATGAGTTCCTCTTTTAATCTATGCTTTTTATGATTTCGTTAAACGACGAAATGAGTTTGATTTGTTTATCGTCCGATAAATCAGAAAGATTATCTACGAGTGTATCAAGAGATACGGAATTATCAGAGAGTGGGAAGTCAAAGAATTCTTCCACCGTCATATCTAAGGCGGTCAATACTTTTTCAAGTGTTTGGATTTTAAAGTCGTATTTTAAAGTTTCGATATTTTGAATTGCCTTAACACCCAGTCCCGCATCGTTTGAAAGTTGTTCTTGGCTTAGCTTCTTTTCTTTGCGACATTCTCTGATTCTGTTAGATATATATTTCTGTAATTGGTTAGCTTTCATTCTTACAATCCTCTTTGGTATCATTTTACAATCCTTTTTGCATGAAATTAAGTACAATAAACAATCTAAAAACAAACAAAAGTATTGTTTATTGGTATATATTTTGATAAAATAGATAAAAGACGATACAAGAGGAGGTTGCTTAATGTTAGTATATTCTGCAACAACTGCAAAAGCATATAAAACTTACCATGCAACTGAGGCTATGACAACAAGTCAAAAAGAACAATTTCATCGAGCATTTAAAAAATATGCCATAGAGGAATTTAAGAAAAAAGAGAAATTAGTTAGTTACAAATTTGACGGGACTAAAAAACTATTATCAAGAAATGTGTTCAGCGTAACTGTATATAGTTTTTACCATTCTGCTAACCTAAAAAATTTAGCGATGTATAAAAAAATGCCTAATTGGCACTATTTTAATACTGGCAAGGACGTTGAAACTATTTGTAAAAAGACCATCACATTGATAAAAGCAGCAGGTTATAAAGCTGAATACAAAGATAGTGGGACTATTTTGATGTGGAAAGTGAGAAAGTAGAGGGAGGATTATGGTTTTTAAATTATTGAATGATTTTTTACAGACTAGTATCGAAGAGCGTATTGAAGTATTATATCTTTATCTCGTAAAAGGAGAATCAAGTGGTTTTATTGCTGAAAATTACTATAAAAATAAAAATTATGCTTGGAAAATTTCAGCAATTACACAAGGGTACAGCGAGTCTAAAGGAATGAATAGAGGGAAAGTCTCTACAACTAAGGATAATATAAAAAATTTTATTGAAACTTATCCGAAAGGAACATATGATAAAGGGTTAACTTTATCGGAATGGATAGAGAATTCTGGAACTAAGCCGTTTTTCATAAGTGAATTTATGGAACTTGAGAATGAGCATCAGAAAATGGTGGAAGAAAGAGTTAAAAAACATGAACAGGAAAGAATTAAAAAAATTTTTTCTAAATTTCATAATACTCCGATCAAAATAAAATATAAGCGACCTATAACATTAGTAAGTGGCACTACCCATGACACTTATAATCAAATGTTATCTGAAATGTTCCCTAATAGAACTGTAATCTATGAATTAGACGGTTTTTATAATGTGAAATATCAATATAATTGTGGTGTTAAAGTATTTTTTTATCCAGACTTTTTATATATAATTGAGAAGCCTTATTTTGGTAACTTGTTTAATGGGAAAGAGTATGTCGAAGGTGTAAGTCGTGATTGGACTTTGTTCGACAAGTTGATTATGTATAAAGATATTAACAAAGTTCATGGTTCTTATGCTAGTGTGCATAATGAAACAAAATTTTCAACATCAGAGTGGGCATATAGTGACACATATGAAGTGACTCATTTTTATCTAGGTGAAGTTGGGGAAGTATTTTCTACTTATCGTAATGATGATGAGACAAAGAAAATCATTAGTACAATAAATAATATTATCAAAACATATAAAGGAGAATGAGATTTGATTAAAATGAGCAGAGACCTTCGTTTCCCAAAACAATTTGGAGATTTTGCGGAGTCCTTAGTGATGTATGTTTTGGGTTTAAACAATTGGTCTGTTGCACTGATTGATCATGTTGGTGCTGATGTTCTAGCAGTTAGTCGCGAATTAAACTATAAGAGATTGGCTATTTCGGTAAAGGGAAGAAATTTTCCTCCTAAAGAAAGTAAATCTTTTGATTTTGACAGAAATAATATTGAAAAGCTAAGAGATACTTCTAATCTCTTGGGAATGATTCCAGCAATTTCTTTTGTTTTTGTAGATACTCAAGAGGATGTAAGGAAAATCAGAATTATAATGACTGAGTTATCTGTTTTAGAAAGTCTAGCGGAGGATAAAAATTGTGATTTTGTAAATTACAATAGCAAACAGGGCTTACAAGTGAAATTTACTCAATCTCAAAGAGTGAACCGTCTTGAAACAATAAAAAATATGTCGGATATTTTCTATACAGAATTATCTTTTAGCAATACCATAGATGACATAGTTATTTTTGGTAAAGATTACTCAAATTAGATATAAATATTTTTATATGGTCCTACTTGACGAATAAATATGCCTTTGTAAGCAGTGTTCTATAATATAATTATGCATAACAGTTGTACTTTTTGTATAACTGTTATTTTTTTATGCATTTATAAGAACTGTTTCTACTTTATACCTTGTCGCTTATCCTCTATAAGAAAAGCAATTCTCCCCTTTCTGTAGTGTTGGTAAATCCAAAAGGAGGAACTAACACATGGAAATAAATAATCAAGTAGAGCAGAGGAGAGAGGATAAGATTCAAAAAGCGGTTAAACGGGGAGATTGGGAAGAGGTTAGTAGACTACTTGATCAACCGTATTTCAACGTATTGAGAAGAGACAGAAAAAAAGGATTATGCAGTTTAAATAGCACGGGTCTAAATGGTTCGGGTGAATTAATTGATATTGTTTCGGATAACCAGACCCCTTTAACGATTCTTATAAAAAAAGAAATAATGGCTACTATAGTAAAAAGGCTACAAGAGCTATCTGAGGTTGATAGAGTAATTTTTTTGGAGCGTTCTATCTATGAAACTAGCTATGTAGCTTTGGCAAAGAAATTTGGTATAAGCGATAAGACGGTCAAAAGACATTATGAACGAGTAAGAGAAATGTTGAAAGAAAATTTAGAAAAAAATTAAAAAATTTTCCGAATTTCTTGAAATTTTCTCCTTATAGATAGGAGGTGAATTTTAGTGCCTAGCAAAAATTTTATGATTTGCTTTTAGAAAAAGAAAGAGGTTGTATATGTCATTGAAGAATTTATCACATTTCACTGAATTTAATGCTTCGTTGTTCTTAGCTCACAAAGAACTTCGTTTCATTTCTGCTACTTCGTGGGTAGAGAAAACTGAGTCTGGTTCTAAGGTTGAAAAAGGGGTGAAGGTAGGGCTACTTGTCTTTGTTGATGATAGTGACTATTCCAACGAGAAAAACAATCTTGGTGAACAGCTTGTTGTCAAAGTACCTTATGCTACTCTGGATGATTTCGCAGATTTTCAACCAATGCTCACAATCTGTGAAATCGTTGATATTGAAAAAGCTTCGGTTTACGGTGAATATCGTAATCAGTTGTCAATCACTGCAAAAGTTGTTAAAGCTGACGATATTGTCGAGTTGTAAAGTAGTCAGATATATCGTTTATCTGACTACCCTAATTTGAAGGAGGTTTTGAAATGCCATCTATTTTAGAAGAATTACCTAGAAAAGCTTTGAAGGCTGTTGGTAAAGGTTTTCAATTTTGTAGGAAAAAATTAGAGGAATATAATGCAAAAATGCTAGAAAAAGAAAAACAGAGGAGATGGGCTGTCTTTCTTGAACAGACTCAGCATGAACTAATGAAGTTGGTAAAAGAGCAAATCAAAGCTGACCAATTTGATTATACGACACGACCAGTTTTTGAAAAGCAAGAAATTGTTCACAATAATGGGGGTAGGTCAGTTCAGATGGTGCATGTAGCAGATGAGATAGTTCCAATTTGTTATGATAGTGGAGATTTTCAAGCAGATTGTATTGTATTTAGCTTTACTATATTTGGTGAGTTAGATTCTGATATTTTGCTCAAAATGAAAGAAAAATGGGTCTATTATCTAAAAATAAATGGATTGTATGGTATCGCTGATACTTATAAAAAAGATGATTTACGTCGTTTAGCGTTTATCATCTATGAAAAAAGAAATGAGCGGGCAGTTAAAGGCGATTTGTTTCGCTTGAAGAATCCATAAATGTGTGATACGAGAAATAAATTCTATCTTTATGCCGCGAAATTTTATTGATGATAGGCTGAGATAACTTAGACTGGTTGGGGCGGTACGGTCGAACTATGTTCGTACGTGCCGACACAATCAGTTTAATCATCTTAGGGAACCTGTTGTCAATAAAACCGTGGAATAAATTAGAATTTAATGATTACAATTTTGACGCTCTTAACTTGATAAGCGTCAAACAAAAGCGCGATAAGGATAAATATATATGTATGAAATAGATTCAACTAAACTTGTTAAAAGTTACTTGTATGGTGATACGATAGAAATGACAACTGCGAATGGGCAACAGGAGCAGACCATCAAGGTAATATCTGGAAAACGTTATGTAAATCTGGAGACGGGAGAAATTCATGACATGGATACTTCTAATAGTAGTCGTCTTGATAATTTGAAGTCAACAAAGCAAACGATGAAAAAACTGCGTCGCTTGGTTGCTCATAATTTTTCAGGTGGTGGTGATAATCAGCTATGGCTTACATTTACCTATCGTGAACATGTGATTGATCCTGTTCAAGTCTATAAAGATTTTAAGGCATTTATGCGACGCTTGCGTAGTAAGTATAGTCATGTAGAATATATTGCCGTGATTGAGCCACAAGAGAGCGGACGGTGGCATTTACATGTGCTTATGAAGAATGAAACGACTCTCTCTATCCCTAATGATGTAGTTGCTACTATGTGGGGTAAAGGTTTTACAAAGACCAAACGATTGAGAAGGGCTGATAAGGTTGGAAATTACTTGATAGCTTATCTATCTAATTTGCAGATAGGTGATAAAGATTCACAGAGTAAAGCAACCGTTAAGGGAGCGAGACTATACATGTATCCAAAAGGGATTCGTATTTATAGAACCAGTCGTGGGATAGAAAAGCCTTTGGAAATCACAACAACAAAGGGGGAACTTATGGAGACTTATAAAATTAATAGTCCACCGAATTTTTCACGTACTACAAAATATGAAACTCCTTACGGCATAAAAGAATACACAACGGAGTTTTACGATAATGTAAAAAGCCTGTCAGACACTTTTAGCGGAGCAACTGACAAGCCAAATGAGTGACAAAAGAAAAACTTTTATCATCTCTATTATAGCAGAAGAAGAGGTATTATGGAACATTTATACAAAACAAAGAAAGGGATTTCAGAATTATTTGACATTCCTTTAAAGACATTAAATAATGATTTGACTGAGATGAGGCGGATGGAGCAGTTTCAAGATTTTATTTTGAAGCCCTCTCATAAGAGGGTTTATATAAGTATTGAGGGATATGAGCGTTTTTTGCAATATAAACAGAAGAAGTATGAGGAAGCTATGTAGTTATGTTATAATTAAGCTATGCTACATAGCTTTCCTTTATTTATGACGATAAAAAGGAGAGATGATGTTTTATAAAGAGTTAGATAATGGCAAATATCGTTATTATGAGAAGTTTTATGATGATCGTGATAAAAAGTGGAAACAGGTGACTGTTACTTTGAAATCAAAATCTAGAGTTTCTCAAGCAGAAGCAAAACGGCGATTAGCAACTAAGATAGATAAAATTCTTACAACACCGACAAAAGAAGAGCTGAAACAACAAAAATATGAAGCGACTACGTTTAGTCAGCTGTTGGCAGAATGGAAAACTATTCGAGCTAGTGAAATTAAACCGTCAAGTTTCAGAAGTGAAATGAAATGTCTGCAATTTTTTGCTGATGCGGTAGGAGATTTGAAGTTATCAGAATACACTACCCAGCAAATACAGAGCTACCTAATGAGTTTAAATGTTGAAAACTCTACAAGGAAAAATCGAAAGATTTATCTTAATGGTATCTTTGGCTATGCTGAGAAGGTCGGATATATCACCAAGAGTCCTGTCAAAAATGTAGTAATTCCTAAGCAGAAGGCTGACTATGAAAAACTCAAAAAGGCTAAGGAACATTTTATCAGTAAAGAAGAGTTAGGAAAAGTTTTATCGTATTGCGAAAGTCATAATAAAGATAGACGCTATACATTAGCGATGGAGTTCATTTTTTTAACAGGTCTTCGCTTTGCTGAATTTATCGGTGTTCGCTATCAAGACATAGATTTTGAAAATCATCTTTTGAAGATTGACCATACGATTGATTATGTAGCTCACAAGTACGATGAGCGAGTGCTTCAAACTACTAAGACGGTAGGTTCTGTTAGAACTATAATTCTGAGTGAACGTTGTATAGAGATTGTTTCATATTTTCGTGAGCATTGTCGTGATGAAGAGTTTGTTTTTGTCACAGAGCAAGGAAATATTATGAGACAACCTTTATTATACAAATTCATCAAGAATAGTTGCGATACAGTCTTAGGTGAAGTAAAAGCCTATAATATCCATATGCTCCGGCATTCCCATATCAGTTTACTTGCTGAACTGGGATTGCCTGTTAAAGCGATTATGGAGCGTGTAGGTCACCGAGATGAGTCCATTACTTTACAGGTATATAGTCATGTTACTGAAAATATTCAAGATGAAGTAAGAACTAAACTCAATCAAATTCACTTGTAAAAAACTAACCAAAAAACTAACCATGAATTAACCAAAGCGGTGAGAAATAACAGGAAATACAGGGAAATATTGAAAAATAAAAGCCTGTATTTTCAATGGTTAGAGAAGCATAGGGAAGAAGGAGGAAACAAAGTTTGAAAATTTTTGATACGCATACACACCTCAACGTGGACAATTTCGCAGGAAAAGAATCTGAAGAAATTGCTTTTGCACGCGAGTTAGGTGTCACAAAGATGAATATTGTGGGATTTGATGCAGAAACCATTGAAAAGTCGCTTGCGCTGTCTCGTCAATATGATGAGCTTTACAGTACGATTGGCTGGCATCCGACAGAGGCCGGTTCTTACACGCAGGAAGTGGAGGACATGCTTGTCAGTCATTTGCATGATCCCAAAGTTATTGCCCTTGGTGAAATTGGATTGGATTATCATTGGATGACAGCACCGAAAGAGACGCAAGAGCAAGTTTTTCGACGGCAGATTCAATTGTCAAAAGATCTTGACTTGCCTTTTGTAGTGCACACTCGTGATGCCTTGGACGACACATATGAGATTATTAAAAGTGAAGGTGTAGGTTCATGTGGCGGCATTATGCACTCTTATTCAGGTTCTTTGGAAATGGCAGAGCGTTTTATCCAACTTGGTATGATGATTTCATTTTCGGGTGTGGTCACGTTTAAGAAGGCTGTAGATGTGCAGGAAGCTGCGCAAAATCTCCCTTTGGACAAAATCCTAGTTGAAACGGACGCACCTTACTTAGCTCCTGTTCCAAAACGTGGTCGTGAAAATCGGACGGCTTATACTCGCTATGTTGTAGATAAGATTGCAGAGCTTCGTGGCTTGATGTCAGAAGAAGTTGCGCAAGCAACGTATGAAAATGCGCTGCGAATATTTAATTTGAAAGAAGATTGATGAAAGAAAAGATTTCTCAGGTTCTAGTTGTAGAAGGTCGAGATGATACGGCCAATCTCAAACGGTATTTTGACGTCGAAACTTACGAAACAAGAGGGTCTGCAATTTGCCAAGAAGATATGAAGCGTATTAAACGTCTTCATGACCTGCATGGAGTGATCGTTTTTACTGACCCAGATGTCAATGGTGAGCGGATTCGTAGGATGATCATGACCGCTATTCCTAGTGTTCAGCATGCTTTTTTAAGGCGTGATGAAGCCGCTCCTAAGTCTAAAAATAAAGGGAAGTCATTGGGTATCGAGCATGCTTCTTATGAAGATTTAAAAGCTGCTCTTTCTCAGGTAACTAAAAATTTTGAAAAAAAAACTGATTTTGATATCACACGTTCAGATTTGATCCGCTTAGGATTTCTGGCAGGCAATGACAGCCGCAAACGTCGTGAATTTTTAGGAGAAGAACTCCGTATTGGCTATTCAAATGGGAAACAGTTGCTTAAACGCTTAGAATTATTTGGGATAAATTTAGCAAAAGTTGAGAGCGTGATGGCGCATTATCAAGAAAGTGAAAAGTAAAGGAATAGTATGAAAAAATGTATCATAACAGGTGGAAATAGCGGGATAGGTTATCAAGCAGCTAAACAGCTAGCTGATAAAGGCTGGCAGGTAACGATTTTTTGTCGTAGTAAAGAGAGAGCTGAGAGCGCCTGTGAGACAATCATTAGTGAAACTGGTAATTCTCATGTCAGCTACCTATTAGCAGATCTTTCTGACTTGACGAGTATCAAAACAGCTATTGAAAATTATATCCAGACTCAAGGAGCGCTTGATGTCTTGATAAATAATGCTGCTGACTTTGATTTATCAATTAAGCAACCAGTTTTAACCAAAGATGGATTGGAAAAGCAGTTTGCGACCAATGTTGTAGCTCCTTTTTTGCTATCCCAGTCTTTTATTCCCTTATTGAAAGAGTCCGAGAGTGGTCGCATTCTCAATATTTCATCGCAAGGTTTACAAGCCTATCCTTTTATTAAATTGAATTTTGATAATCTAAAGGGCGAACAATCTTACAGCCCTTCAAAAACTTATTACCAGAACAAATTAGCGCTTCTGATGCTGACCTTAGCGATGAGAGCAAGGTACAAAGACGTTACAATTCAGGCTATCAGAGTACCTAGTGTTAAGGTAGATATGAAGCGTTATAGTCACCTTTCTTCCTTTATGAAAAACCTATACAAACTGAAATCTCGATTCTCAATTTCGCCTGAAGAAATGGCACAAACCTATGTCGCTCTCGCCACAGGAAACAGCTATAATGGCTTTTTATACAATGAAAAATGCCAAGAGGTCAAAGCCAATCGCTCGGTTTATAATCAAGAGGCGCAAGAGAAACTCTACCGAATTTTGACGCAACTAACAACAGAGAAAACCGGAGAATGATAATCGAATATTATAGCGTTTAGTACGTTTTTTAAGCATGATGAGTGGTAAGGGGTATTTAGCTGGCGATAATATGTCAACTTTGATATTTAAAAAAGATTATGTTTGAAGTGCTTGACAGTGATGATGACTGATGTCACTAATGAAACATTATGCGCTATTGGTTTCGCAGGAAGTTGATGTCCAAAAATATCGTGGATTCTGAGTTGAAGAATTCCGCATGGGCTATTCAAATGAGAAACAATTGCTCAAACGGCTGGAATTATTGAGATTATATTGACAGATGTTGAAATGGAATGAAAAAAATACGAAAGGAAGCGAGATGGCAAATAGAAGCTATATTTATTTAAAAAACGGAGATGAGGCACGTGTTTTAGCGGAGGGAATTTATACGATTCCTTATTTCTGGCAACTATTTTGGGGTGAAGAAGAGCTGCAAGCGGCTATTGATTTGTGGCAAAAAGCAGAAGAGCTTGAAAAAGAAGATAAAGAGAAGACAGAAGAATTTTATCGGACACAGGATATGGGGATTGCTCTTTCTGTTGAAAAATTCCAACAAAATGCACATCATAATCGCTCCTTTTTAGAGCAGCATGCTCCACAGACTTTGCAATTGTACGATGACTTTTTGCGTTACATTACTGTAAATATCAAAGAGGGCGATACGCTAGGATTTGACGTTTTAGAAATTATTTCTATGGACGAGTTGCCTATTGCTTCTGACAAACTTTTAAAAAATGTCCGAGCTATTCAGCAAAATCGACCAGAAGATTTAGATTTTTCTTTAGCGGACGAGGATTTGCTTGGGATAGCTATGGGTTTCCCAGATGATTATGCTTCAGACATGCTGCCAGTAGATAATATTCTAAATTCGGTTGCTTACCAAGATGAGTTGAAGAAGCGGCAAAATCAAGAAAGCAAGCAGGCAGATAATGTGATTGAATCCGATTCAAAAGGTAACAAACGCCGGATTCATCCAGCATTTTGGATTTTGCTTGTGCTAGGAATTATGCGGATTTTATATATTTTATTCAGCTAACAGATAGAAAAGAGATTTATGAGAATTGCGGATTATAGTGTGACGCGAGCTATTTTAGAGCGTCATGGCTTTACTTTTAAAAAATCATTCGGTCAGAACTTTCTGACGGATACCAATATTTTACAAAAAATTGTGGACACAGCTGAGATTGATGAGAATGTTAATGTTATCGAAATCGGACCAGGCATCGGAGCTCTAACTGAGTTTTTGGCAGAAAATGCAGCCGAAGTTATGACTTTTGAAATTGATGAGCGCTTGGTGCCGATTTTGGCAGATACTTTGCGGGATTTTGACAATGTGCGCGTGGTCAATGAAGATATTCTTAAGTCAGACTTGCAAGCCCGAATCAAGGAATTTGCTAATCCAAATCTTCCTATCAAAGTGGTGGCCAACCTGCCCTACTATATTACCACTCCTATCCTCATGCACTTGATTGAGAGTGGCATTCCTTTTAGTGAATTTGTCGTGATGATGCAGCGAGAAGTGGCTGATCGTATCTCGGCGCAACCCAATAGTAAATCTTATGGCAGTTTGTCAATAGCGGTGCAGTATTATATGACCGCCAAGGTCGCTTTTATCGTACCACGAACAGTCTTTGTTCCTGCTCCAAATGTGGATTCGGCTATCCTCAAGATGGTCCGCAGAGACCAGCCAGCAGTTGAGGTCAAAGATGAGTCATTATTCTTCAAAGTCTCAAAAGCTAGCTTTACTCACCGCCGGAAAACCCTCTGGAATAATCTGACCAGTTATTTTGGGAAGTCTAATGAAGTCAAAACAAAGCTAGAGTCCGCTTTGGACAATGCTGAGTTATCTCCAAGTGTACGAGGAGAAGCGCTTGATTTGCAAGAATTTGCACGTTTAGCAGACAGCTTATATGACGAAGGGTTCAGATAAGTTGAATAATATTGTAAACAAAAAGCCTCACTAAGTTCGTCTTAGTGAGGTTCTTTATAAGGAAAGGACGGGATTTGAACCCGCGCATGAATAAAATCCATTTGCCGGATTTCGAGTCCGGTGCCGTACCAAGCTGGGCCACCTTTCCAAAATTTAGAATAAGCAATTTTTGAATGGGCTCGATAGAAGCATTCAAAATAGGCTATTTCGTTTTAGGCGAGAAAGCAAAGCGCACATAACGTGAAGTGAAGTGCGATACAGTTGACAACTATCAAACGAAATAAAAATGCGGAAAAAGGGATTTGAACCCTCACGCCCGAATGGACACATGCGCCTGAAGCATGCGCGTCTGCCGTTCCGCCATTTCCGCTTGGTTTCTATTATACCATATTAGAAACGTTTTTCATCATTTTTTTGCACTAAAAAGCAAAATACTGCTTTTTTTGTTATAATGAACTTATTAAGCGTTAAAGGAGTCCATTTGAAAGGAATAATCGTGAAAGCCTTAGCAGGTTTCTATTATGTAGAGTCAGAAGGCAAGGTTTATCAGACTAGAGCTAGAGGAAATTTCCGCAAGAAAGGACAAACTCCCTATGTGGGGGATGAGGTCGAATTTTCTGCTGAGAAAGATTCTGAAGGTTATATCTTAAAAATAGCAGAGCGAAAAAACAGTCTGGTACGACCACCTATTGTCAATATAGATCAAGCTGTTGTAATAATGAGTGCCAAAGAGCCAAATTTCAATCCTAATCTTTTGGACCGTTATTTAGTCCTCTTGGAGCAGAAAGCCATTCATCCGATTATTTATATCAGTAAATTGGATTTGTTGGAGGATGACAAGGAGTTAGATGTTTTTCTTGAGGTTTACCAAGCGATTGGTTATGATACTGCCAAAACAGTCGCAGAACTGTTGCCATTTTTGACAAGTAAAAAGACGGTTTTCATGGGGCAGACGGGAGTTGGCAAATCCACTTTGCTCAATAAAATGGTGCCAGATTTACAGTTGGAAACCGGAAAAATTTCAGAAAGTTTGGGTCGTGGTCGCCACACAACTAGAGTGGTTAGTTTTTACAATCTTAATGGAGGAAAAATTGCGGATACTCCGGGATTTTCTTCCTTGGATTACGAAGTGGACAATGCGGAGGATTTAAACCGAGCATTTCCTGAAATTGCTGAAGTCAGTCGCAGCTGTAAATTCCGAACGTGTACCCATACGCATGAACCGAATTGTGCGGTGAAACCTGCTGTTGAAAATGGAATAATTGCAGCCTTTCGATTTGAAGATTACCTGCAATTTTTGAGTGAAATTGAACATCATCGTGAAACCTATAAAAAAGTAGTTAAAAAGCAACCTAAATGAGGAGGAAGCCAAATGAAATCATATAAAATTGCACCGTCTATTTTAAGTGCAGACTATGCAAACTTTGAATCAGAATTGAAAAAATTAGAAGCCACAGGGGCAGAGTACGTTCATATTGATATTATGGACGGACATTTTGTTCCCAATATCAGCTTCGGTGCGGGTGTGGTAGCGAGCATGCGACCACACAGTAGATTGGTATTTGATTGTCATCTTATGGTCTCCAATCCAGAACACCATATTGAAGATTTTGCTCGTGCGGGTGCAGATATTATCAGCATCCACGCTGAAGCAACGCCACATATTCACGGAGCTTTGCAAAAGATTCGGGCTGCTGGTGTCAAGGCAAGTGTCGTTATCAATCCAGGAACGCCTGTTGAAGCGGTGAAAAATGTTTTGAATTTGGTCGATCAAGTCTTGGTTATGACTGTTAATCCGGGCTTCGGTGGACAAGCCTTTCTGCCAGAAACAATGGATAAAGTACGCGAATTAGTCATTTTGAGAGAAGTGAACCAATTAGACTTTGATATTGAAGTAGACGGTGGTATTGATGATGAAACCATTGGCATTGCCAAAGAAGCTGGTGCTAATGTCTTTGTGGCAGGTAGTTACGTTTTCAAAGGTGATGTCGCTCATCAGGTTCAAACCTTGAAAGAAGCATTGCATGATTAAAATTGCTCTCTTTGCTGGTGGGACGATAGATAATTTTCAAATGGATTTTGACCTCTTTATCGGAGTAGATAGGGGAAGCCTGCTTCTCATTGAACAAGGTATTTGTCCAGACCTAGCGGTCGGTGATTTTGATTCCGTTTCGGAGAAAGAGTTGGCTTTGATTTGTTCTCAATCGAAAGAGGTACTTCAAGCACAACCTGAAAAAGATGATACGGATTTGGAGTTGGCGGTTAAAGCTGTTTTTGCACGTTATCCACAGGCTCAAGTGACGATTTTTGGGGCTTTTGGCGGGCGCTTGGATCATACTTTGGCAAATATTTTCTTGCCGAGTAATCCTGAAATTACTCCTTATATGCAGCAAATTCGACTGTGCAATGCACAAAATGAGCTCCGCTATTGCCCTCAAGGGCGTCATGAGATAAAGCCAGTAGCTGGTATGAACTATCTAGCCTTTATGCCTGCGGACGATAGCCGGTTGACCATTGAAGGGGCTAAATATCCTTTAAACGAATCCAATTATTTTTTTAAAAAAGTGTATGCTTCTAACGAATTTATAGATGAGCCCGTTTTTTTAGAGTGCCAATCAGGTTATGTTATTGTCATTTATAGCAAAGACAGGAGTTAGTATGGAGTTTGTAATCATCCTCTTATTGTTGGGAAATCTTATTGTGACCTTTCTTTTGTGGCAAAAGAATCAGCAACAGACAGACCAACAGAAAAAGATTTTTGAAGATCAAGCCGATCAGTTATCTGATCAGTTGGATTATCGTTTTGAACAGGAGCGGCAGCAGAGCCTTTTAGCACAGCAACAGCTGGAATTAACTCTGGGAGATCGTTTGGGAGAAGTGCGCACGGATTTACATCGAAATTTAACAGAAATGCGGTTAGAGATAAGCGAGAATCTAACCAAAAATCGTGATAAGACAGACGAACGAATGCGTCAGATTCAGGAGTCAAATGACCGTCGTTTAGAACAAATGCGCCAAACAGTGGAAGAAAAATTAGAGAAAACGCTGCAGACGCGGTTGCAAACCTCCTTTGAAACGGTTTCTAAACAGTTGGAGTCAGTCAATCGTGGTCTAGGCGAGATGCAACATGTAGCGCGTGATGTGGGCACTCTAAATAAAGTGCTCTCCAACACCAAAACGCGTGGAATTTTAGGTGAATTGCAACTCGGTCAGATTATTGAAGATATTATGACACCGAGCCAGTACGAACGCGAATTTGCGACAGTTGCAGGCTCTAGTGAACGCGTAGAGTACGCGATTAAATTACCGGGGCAAGTAGAAAAAGAATACATTTATTTGCCAATTGATTCCAAGTTTCCGCTTGCTGACTACTATCGCTTAGAGGATGCTTATGAGTCAGGAAACAAAGAAGAGATTGATTTGTACCGCAAGTCTTTGTTGGCTAGTGTCAAACGTTTTGCCAAGGACATCAATAAGAAATATTTAGCGCCTCCTGCAACAACAAACTTTGGCGTGATGTTTTTACCAACGGAAGGGCTTTATTCAGAAGTCGTTCGCAATCCGGAATTCTTTGACAGTTTGCGTCGAGACGAGCAGATTGTGGTCGCAGGACCATCTACGTTGTCTGCCCTACTCAATTCGCTTTCGGTCGGTTTTAAAACGCTCAACATTCAAAGAAGTGCAGATGACATCAGCAAGGTTTTGGGCAATGTCAAATCAGAATTTAATAAATTTGGTGGCATTTTGCTCAAGGCGCAAAAACATTTGCAACACGCTTCTGGCAATATTGATGAATTGCTGACGCGCAGAACCAATGCTATCGAGCGAACTTTGCGCCATATTGAAATTTCGGACAAGTCGGACTTAAATGGTCTGCTAGATTTCCAAGATGAAGAGGAAGAATATGAAGATTAACCAAATGAAAAAAGACGAGCTATTTGAGGGATTTTATCTCATCAAATCCGCTGAACTACGTCAGACAAGGGCTGGAAAAAATTATTTGGCATTTACCTTTCAAGATGATACGGGAACGATTGAAGGAAAATTATGGGATGCTCAACCTCACAATGTAGAAGAATTTACTGCTGGAAAAGTCGTGCACATGCAAGGGCGCAGAGAAGTGTATAACAACACCCCTCAAGTCAATCAAATTACCTTGCGATTGCCTAAAGTTGGCGAGCCAAACAATCCAGCTGATTTTAAGGAAAAACCACCAGTTGATGTCCAAGAACTACGTGAATATCTGGCACAAATGATCTTCAAAATTGAAAATCCAGTTTGGCAGCGTGTGGTGCGAGCTTTGTATGCTAAATACGATAAAGAATTTTACTCCTATCCAGCAGCGAAAACCAATCACCACGCTTTTGAGGCAGGACTTGCTTTTCATACAGCTACAATGGTGCGGCTGGCAAATGCCATTGGTGAGATTTACTCGCAATTAAATAAGAGCTTGCTCTATGCAGGAATTATGCTCCATGATTTAGCAAAGGTGCTGGAATTGACAGGTCCAGAGCAAACAGAATACACCGTTCGAGGCAATCTCATCGGACACATCGCTTTGATTGATGAAGAAATAACAAAGGTGTTGGCAGAATTAAAAATTGACGACACTAAAGAAGATGTCATTGTTCTCCGTCATGTTCTGCTAAGCCATCATGGCTTGTTGGAGTACGGCAGTCCTGTCCGTCCGAAAATCATGGAAGCTGAAATTATCCACATGATTGACAATTTAGATGCGGAAATGATGATGATGACTTCGGCTTTAGCCTTGGTTGGCGAGGGTGAGATGACCAATCGAATCTTTGCTATGGACAATCGCTCTTTCTATAAGCCTAATTTTGATAAGTAAAAAGCGAAAAACGAATGTTATTGCAAAAATAATGTTCGTTTTTTGGGTTGATTATGATATAATGAAGAAAATAAAATAAATTGGTGAAAAAATGAAATTAAGAAGAAGTGAACGCATGGTAGTCATTTCTAACTACCTAATCAATCATCCGTACGAATTAACAAGTCTCAATACATTTGCTGAGAAGTATGAGTCCGCAAAATCTTCCATTTCCGAAGATATTGTCATTATCAAACGTGCTTTTGAAGAAATGGAAATCGGGCATATCGAAACCATTACAGGAGCAGGAGGAGGCGTTATTTTTACTCCTTCTATCTCGGATAAAGAAGCTAGAGCAATGGTGGAAAACCTCCGTACGAAATTGTCTGAAAGCAATCGAATTTTACCCGGTGGCTACATTTACTTATCGGATTTGCTGAGTACGCCTTCTATTTTAAACAACATTGGACGCATTATTGCCAAGACGTTTCGAAATCAAAAAATTGATGCCGTAATGACTGTTGCCACAAAAGGAGTGCCGTTGGCAAATGCAGTGGCAAATGTGTTAAATGTTCCATTTGTCATTGTGCGCCGCGACTTGAAAATCACAGAGGGTTCAACGGTTAGTGTCAATTATGTGTCTGGTTCAAGTGGTGACCGTATTGAAAAAATGTTTTTGTCGAAACGGAGCCTGAAAGCTGGAAGCCGTGTGTTAATCGTAGATGATTTCTTAAAAGGTGGCGGAACAGTCAATGGCATGATTAGTCTTTTACGAGAATTTGATTCGGAATTGGCTGGCGTAGCGGTCTTTGCGGAAAATGCACAGACAGAACGCGAACATTTGGATTACAAATCATTGTTGAAAGTGACAGCTATTGATGTGAAGTCCAACAAAATCAGCGTAGAAGTTGGCAATATTTTTGACAAATAGATGAGGTGAAAATTTGAAAAATATATTGGATAAATTGGATCAAAGCTCCTTGTGGCTGAGAGTTTCGATTGTTACAGTTTTGGCACTCATTCTTGCTGCGGGATTATTTTTCGTTAAAAAGCAAGATGACGCGGCGCGTGCAGCCGCTCCGACTGTAAGACGAACAGTTTCAATGTCAAAAACCTCAGAGTCGAAAGCAGAAAAGGACAAAAAAGAACAAGCGAAAATTGTGCAAGAAGCAGAAGAGGCTGTTAAAAAACTGGAAGCGGAGCAGACAACAGCTAATGTAACAGCTGCTCAGGAAAAAGTAGATAAGGTAAAAGACGAAACACAAAAGACTCAATTTCAACAGCGGATTAAGGCAGTCAGTGATGCGATTGCGGCGCGTGCAGCTAGCGAAGCAGCTGCTACAGAAAGTCAAAATGCTGTGACGCCTCAAACAGATGCAGGGCAAACGTACCAACAAACTTATCCTCAAACCTATCAAGCGCCAGCAACTTCAGCCACCACAGGACAGGCTGAGACCAATTCAGCTCAAACTCCAGCCGCAAATACTACGGGGCAGTAACTGGGATTTCAATAGGAAAACTATAAAAAATATATTGACAAAGAAAGTGTCGTCGTGTTATACTAATAGACGGTACTTTTTACTTTTGGTCTCTCAAAAGTGTACAGAGACGTGCTGACAAATGTTGCAAAAGTACACGCAGATGATAGCTGTCACCAAGTGTATCATCACCAAAATTAAAAAAATACAGGAGAAATGTAGATGCCTACAATTAACCAATTGGTTCGCAAACCGCGTAAATCAAAAGTAGAAAAATCTAAATCACCAGCTTTAAACGTTGGTTATAATAGTCTTAAACGTGTACCTACTCGTGAAAACTCACCACAAAAACGTGGTGTTGCAACTCGTGTTGGTACTATGACACCTAAAAAACCTAACTCAGCTCTTCGTAAATTTGCTCGTGTACGTTTGAGCAACTTGATCGAAGTGACTGCTTATATCCCAGGTATCGGACATAACTTGCAAGAACACAGTGTTGTGCTTCTTCGTGGTGGACGTGTAAAAGACCTTCCAGGGGTACGTTACCATATCGTTCGTGGTGCACTTGATACTGCAGGTGTAACCGATCGTAAACAAGGCCGTTCTAAATACGGTACGAAAAAACCAAAAGCATAAGGAAAGGGGATAAAGATCAATGAGTCGTAAAAACCGTGCGCCTAAGCGCGAAGTATTGCCAGATCCGCTCTACAATTCAAAATTAGTGACACGTCTTATCAACCGCGTTATGCTTGATGGGAAACGTGGTACAGCAGCTTCAATCGTATATGGTGCTTTTGAACAAATCAAAGAAGCTACTGGAAATGATGCACTTGAAGTATTTGAAACAGCAATGGAAAATATCATGCCTGTACTTGAAGTACGTGCTCGCCGTGTTGGTGGTTCTAACTACCAAGTCCCAGTTGAAGTTCGTCCAGAACGTCGTACAACTCTTGGACTTCGTTGGTTGGTAACTATTTCACGTTCACGTGGAGAACACACTATGCAAGATCGCCTTGCAAAAGAAATCATGGATGCAGCTAACAATACTGGTGCAGCTGTTAAAAAACGTGAAGATACTCACCGTATGGCTGAAGCTAACCGTGCTTTTGCTCACTTCCGCTGGTAAGATTGCTTCTCTTTTTAGAGAATTGCAAAAGCTCTTTCAAAGGCTTAGTACTCTTACTAATTAGCATGAGTAATCAACAAGCGGGTAGGATTTGCCTACTCGCTTTTCTTAAAATATGTTATAATAAACTGTAAATAAAATAATAGGAGAAACAACCAAATGGCTCGCGAATTTTCACTTGAAAAAACTCGTAACATCGGTATCATGGCTCACGTCGATGCTGGTAAAACAACAACGACTGAACGTATTCTTTACTATACCGGTAAAATCCATAAAATTGGTGAAACACACGAAGGTGCTTCACAAATGGACTGGATGGAACAAGAACAAGAACGTGGTATTACTATTACATCTGCTGCAACAACAGCACAATGGAAAGATTACCGTGTCAACATTATTGACACACCAGGACACGTGGACTTCACAATTGAAGTACAACGTTCCCTTCGTGTATTGGACGGTGCAGTAACTGTCCTTGACTCACAATCAGGTGTTGAACCTCAAACAGAAACAGTTTGGCGTCAAGCAACTGAATATGGTGTTCCGCGTATCGTATTTGCTAACAAAATGGATAAAATCGGTGCAGACTTCCTTTACTCAGTAAGCACTCTTCACGATCGTCTTCAAGCAAATGCTCACCCAATTCAATTGCCAATCGGTGCAGAAGATGACTTCCGTGGTATCATTGACTTGGTTCGTATGAAAGCTGAAATCTATACAAATGACCTTGGAACAGATATTCTTGAAGAAGATATTCCAGCTGATTATCTTGAACAAGCCCAAGAATGGCGTGAAAAATTGGTCGAAGCAGTTGCTGAAACTGATGAAGACTTGATGATGAAATACCTTGAAGGTGAAGAAATTACTGAAGCAGAACTAAAAGCTGCCATCCGTAAAGCAACTATCAATGTTGAATTCTTCCCAGTTCTTGCTGGTTCTGCCTTCAAGAACAAAGGTGTTCAAATGATGCTTGATGCAGTTATTGACTACCTTCCAAGCCCACTTGACATTCCAGCTATCAAGGGTGTAAACCCAGATACTGAAGAAGAAGAAACTCGTCCTGCATCTGATGACGAACCATTTGCAGCACTTGCTTTCAAGATTATGACAGACCCATTTGTTGGTCGTTTGACTTTCTTCCGTGTGTACTCAGGTGTCTTGAACTCAGGTTCATACGTTTTGAATACTTCTAAAGGAAAACGTGAACGTATTGGACGTATCCTGCAAATGCACGCTAACCACCGGAATGAAATCGAAACAGTTTACTCTGGTGACATTGCTGCAGCTGTTGGTTTGAAAGATACTACAACTGGTGACTCATTGACAGATGAAAAGGCAAAAATTATCCTTGAATCTATCGAAGTTCCAGAACCAGTTATCCAATTGATGGTTGAACCTAAGTCAAAAGCTGACCAAGATAAGATGGGTATTGCCCTTCAAAAATTGGCTGAAGAAGACCCAACTTTCCGCGTTGAAACTAACGTTGAAACTGGTGAAACAGTTATCTCTGGTATGGGTGAACTTCACTTGGATGTCCTTGTAGACCGTATGCGTCGTGAATTCAAAGTTGAAGCAAACGTAGGTGCTCCTCAAGTATCTTATCGTGAAACTTTCCGTGCACAAACATCAGCACGTGGATTCTTCAAACGTCAATCAGGTGGTAAAGGTCAATTCGGTGATGTTTGGATTGAATTTACTCCAAATGAAGAAGGAAAAGGATTCGAGTTTGAAAATGCTATCGTTGGTGGTGTGGTTCCACGTGAATTCATCCCAGCTGTAGAAAAAGGTTTGATTGAGTCAATGGCAAACGGTGTTCTTGCTGGTTACCCAATCGTTGACGTGAAGGCAAAACTGTATGATGGTTCATACCACGATGTCGACTCATCAGAAACAGCCTTCAAAGTTGCTGCCTCTCTTGCTCTTAAAGAAGCTGCTAAGACTGCGCAACCAACCATTCTTGAACCAATGATGCTTGTTACAATTACTGTACCAGAAGAAAACCTCGGTGACGTTATGGGACACGTAACAGCTCGTCGTGGACGTGTTGATGGTATGGAAGCTCATGGTAACAGCCAAATCGTTCGTGCCTATGTTCCACTTGCTGAAATGTTCGGTTATGCAACAGTTCTTCGTTCAGCATCACAAGGACGCGGTACTTTCATGATGGTATTTGACCACTACGAAGATGTACCGAAGTCAGTACAAGAAGAAATCATTAAGAAAAATAAAGGTGAGGCTTAAGATAAGCTGATTTTGGAGCGCCTGCGCAAGCAGGTGCTTTTTGCATATCTCCCACTTAGCTTCCGAAAATGAAAGAGAAATGAAAATCTTTGAAAGGAATGATATTCCTTGTTAATAATGCTGAAATCAGTTGCAATTTTAAGGGATAAAGTATATAATAGATATGTTGAAAGGTGATTTGTAGCAACTCAAGTTACTCTTTTCACATAAAAATTTTTTGATTTTCATAAGGAGGAAATCACGAATGGTAGTTAAAGTTGGTATTAACGGTTTCGGTCGTATCGGTCGTCTTGCATTCCGTCGTATCCAAAACGTAGAAGGTGTTGAAGTTACTCGTATCAACGACCTTACAGATCCAGTTATGCTTGCACATTTGTTGAAATATGACACAACTCAAGGTCGTTTCGACGGTACTGTGGAAGTTAAAGAAGGTGGATTCGAAGTTAACGGTAAATTCGTTAAAGTTTCTGCTGAACGTGACCCAGAACAAATCGACTGGGCTACTGACGGTGTAGAAATCGTTTTGGAAGCAACTGGCTTCTTTGCTAAGAAAGATGCAGCTGAAAAACACCTTAAAGGTGGAGCTAAGAAAGTTGTTATCACTGCTCCTGGCGGAAACGATGTTAAAACAATCGTATTTAACACTAACCACGATGTTCTTGATGGTACTGAAACAGTTATTTCAGGTGCTTCATGTACTACAAACTGCTTGGCTCCAATGGCTAAAGCACTTCAAGACAACTTCGGTATCGTTGAAGGTTTGATGACAACAATCCACGCTTACACTGGTGACCAAATGATTCTTGACGGTCCACATCGTAAAGGTGATCTTCGCCGTGCTCGTGCTGGTGCTGCAAATATCGTTCCTAACTCAACTGGTGCTGCTAAAGCTATCGGTCTTGTTATCCCAGAATTGAACGGTAAACTTGATGGTTCAGCCCAACGTGTTCCAACTCCAACTGGATCAGTTACTGAATTGGTTGCTGTTCTTGAAAAGAATGTAACTGTTGATGAAGTAAATGCAGCTATGAAAGCAGCAGCTAACGAATCATACGGTTACACAGAAGATCCAATCGTATCTTCAGATATCGTAGGTATGTCATTTGGTTCATTGTTTGATGCAACTCAAACTAAAGTTCTTGATGTTGACGGAAAACAATTGGTGAAAGTTGTATCTTGGTACGATAACGAAATGTCATACACTGCACAACTTGTACGTACTCTTGAATACTTTGCAAAAATTGCTAAATAATTCATCAGTATAGAAAAGGGAGGCTTGCCTCTCTTTTTTGTTGTCATTCGCTCCTCGGCTCAGACTTGTGGAAGTTGGGAGTTGAATATGTATAAAAATTAAATTAGAATGTTGATAAAACTCCAGAGTTTCCACTCGTTTGGTCGTTATGACCAAGCTACAATAAAAACAACTTGACTTTACCCAAATCAAGTTGTTTTTTTACTATGTAAGGATTGTATTGCTAGATTTCTTCATCTGGTGTTAAAATCATTGGGATGATAATGGGCTCACGCTCTGTGTTTTCATATAAAAATGGTCTAAGAGCATTTACGATAGCACCATTGACTGACTGGATGCTAGCATCTTTATTTTTTAATGCAATACGAATCGCATTGAAAAGAATACGTTGGCTATGACGGATCAGTTCACCTGATTCACGCATATAGATAAAACCGCGACTAAGAATATCAGGACCAGCCAAAATCATTTTTGATTTAAAGTCAACGGTAGCTACTGCAAGGACAACGCCATCTTCGGAAAGGTCACGTCTGTCGCGAAGGACTGCGGCACCGATTTCTCCGATACGATTACCATCAACATAAATATCTTGGGCATTGAAACTTCCTGCAATACGAGCTGAATTGGCAGTTAAAGCAAGGACGTCTCCATTGCTCATGATAAAGATATTCTTTTTAGGGATGCCTGTATCCATTGCAAGTCCAGCATGAACTTTTTGCATGCGGTATTCACCATGGACTGGCATGAAATACTTCGGTTTTATCAAGCGAAGCATGAGTTTTTGTTCTTGTTGCCCTCCGTGCCCAGAGGTATGGATATTATTGATTTTTCCATGGATAACATCAACGCCAGCTTCTGAAATGGTGTTGATGAGCTTATTGACACTGGTGGTATTTCCAGGGATAGGACTAGAAGAGAAAATCACTGTATCACCTGGTTGAAGCTGCACTTGACGATGTGTTCCATTCGCAATGCGTGAAAGAGCTGCCATTGGCTCTCCTTGACTTCCTGTACACATGATTAGAATTTCATTTGCGGGATAGTCTTTGATTTCGTTTGGTTCGATGAAGGTTCCTTTAGGTGTTTTGATGTAACCTAGCTCAATTCCATTGGTAATGGCTTTTTCCATTGAGCGTCCAAAAACAGCAATTTTTCGGCCAGTTTTAACCGCAGCATCCGCAGCTTGTTGAAGACGGAAGATATTTGAGGCAAAGGAGGCAAAAATAATCCGCCCGTGAATGCCTTCAATGATTTTCATGATAGATTGACCAACGACTTTTTCGGAATTTGTGAAAGTTGGAATTTCTGCATTGGTGGAATCAGAAAGAAGTGCTAGAACGCCATCTTCCCCAAGAGCTGCCATTCGATGTAAATCTGCTGGCTCGCCAACGGGGGTAAAGTCAAACTTGAAGTCACCCGTACAAACAATTTTCCCTTGAGGTGTGTGGATGACAATTCCCAAAGGCTCTGGGATAGAGTGAGTTGTGCGGAAGAAGGTTGCTTTTAAATTTTTAAATTGAAGTTCGGTATTTTGATTGATTTCGTAGAGTTTAGCGTCACGTAAAAGTCCGTGCTCTTCCAATTTACCACGAATCAGTGCAAGGGCAAGTGGTCCAGCATAAATGGGAACATTTGCTTGCTTGAGAAGGAAGGGAATCCCTCCGATGTGGTCTTCGTGACCGTGAGTAATCAACACTCCTTTGATACGGTCAATATTTTCTACGATATAAGAATAATCAGGAATGACATAATCAATCCCTAAGAGGTCGTCTTCAGGAAATTTAATCCCTGCATCAACGATGATAATCTCATCTTGGTATTCAATCCCATAGGTATTTTTTCCGATTTCTCCTAAACCACCAATGGCAAATACACCGACTTCTTCGGGTTTTAAAGTATATGACATGGTTTAGAGCTCCGTAATTGTAAAGTTGCCTGATTTTTTTTCGTATTCTAAATGTTTGTCAGACAAAAGTGTAATCAATTCAACATTATAAGGTGTTTTTTCTTCGACGAGTTTCCGGGCTTTGATGCGTCCTTCTAGTTCGTCTTTGGCGTCAATATCCAAGTAGAGAGAATGCGTGTTTTCCCGACGTGGATTGCGTTCTTTTGTTTCTTGATAAAAAACTTTGTAAATCATTTCAATTCCTTTCTCATTCATAATCAATCTACCAGAAAATAGCCACCTTATTTTCAAGGGCGGTCTCCATCTATTTGATTTTCTGGGTAATAAATTGATTTTGATACGTTACAATTATAATCATTATATCATAAAAAGGTTATTTAGTAAAAGAAAGAAGTGAGAAAAACTAGGAAAACGATTTTCAAAAGGTCTTGTTTTTTTGGAAATCATATTGAGGAAATCCGTATTTTTTGTAGTATAATAGAAAGTAGATTATCACAAAGGAAAGATAAGAATGAAAGTTTTAGCTTTTGACACATCCAGCAAAGCCCTAGCAATTGCGATTTTAGAAGATGAGAGTTTGCTTGCTGAGATGACGATAAATATTAAGAAAAATCATAGCGTTACATTGATGCCGGCTATTGATTCTTTAATGGAAAGTTTGGATTTGAAACCAAGTGATTTAGGTCGCATTGTAGTTGCAGAAGGTCCGGGTAGTTATACAGGTTTGCGAATTGCTGTGGCAACAGCCAAAACGTTAGCACATACGCTTAAAATAGATTTGGTAGGAGTTTCTAGCTTGCGAATTCTGGTGCCAGAGGACATTGACGGCTTGGTCATTCCTCTCATGGATGCTAGACGCAATCATGTCTATGCTGGTTTTTATGAAAATGGCAGAGCAGTTCAGCCAGAAGCTCATTTATCTTTTGAAGAAGTGTTAGAAAAAGCCAAGTCTGCTTCTCAGGTAACTTTTGTAGGAGAAGTGAAAAATTTTGCGGAGCAGATTCAATCCGCTTTGCCAGCAGCTCTTATCAAAGCAACCCTGCCAAGCGCTGTGCTCCTTGCTAAAATCGGTCTGCAACTATCGGATCGTTCTGTTCATGATTTTGTGCCGAATTACCTCAAGCGAGTGGAAGCAGAAGAGAATTGGCTCAAAAACCATCAAGAAACGAGCGATTCTTACATCAAGCGCTTATGATTGAGATTAAAAAAGATGAAAAAAAGCAGGTTGCTGATTTGGCAGAGCAGATTTACCAAGTATTAAAAGATGTGTATGCTGTCAGTCCTTGGAATATAGAGCAGATTGAGAAAGATTTACAAAATCCTTTGTCGGTTTATGTTTTGGCTTTGGAAGCTCAAAATTTAATTGGCTTTCTGGCTTTTCAAGGGTCGGATTTTGAAGCGGAAGTTTTACAAATTGCGGTTAAGAAAGCCTATCAAGGACAAAAAATTGCGACCGCTTTGTTTGAACATCTGCCAATTGACAAAGAGATTTTTCTTGAAGTGAGAGAATCCAACAAAGCAGCTCTGCTATTTTACCAAAAAGAGAAATTTATAAAAATCGCTCGGCGTAAGAATTACTATCATGAGCCAGTGGAAGATGCGATTGTAATGAAAAGAGAAAACAATGAATGACAGATATATTTTAGCTTTTGAGACCTCCTGCGATGAGACTAGCGTGGCAGTTTTAAAGAATGACACTGAACTCTTATCCAATGTTATTGCCAGCCAGATTGAGAGCCATAAACGTTTTGGTGGCGTGGTACCGGAAGTGGCTAGCCGTCACCATGTGGAAGTTATCACAGCTTGCATTGAGGAGGCTCTTGCGGAGGCTGGTATTACAGAAAAAGAAGTGACTGCAGTAGCAGTAACTTATGGACCAGGGCTGGTAGGCGCCCTCTTAGTCGGGTTGGCAGCTGCCAAGTCTTTTGCGTGGGCACATCATTTACCGCTTATTCCTGTCAATCATATGGCAGGTCATCTGATGGCGGCTCAGAGTGTTGAGAAATTAGAATACCCTCTTTTAGCGTTATTAGTCAGCGGGGGGCATACGGAATTGGTTTATGTCAGCGAAGCTGGTGATTATCAGATTGTCGGAGAAACACGCGATGATGCAGTTGGAGAAGCTTATGATAAAGTTGGTCGTGTGATGGGATTGACTTATCCAGCTGGGCGTGAGATAGATGAATTGGCCCATAAAGGACAAGATATTTATGATTTTCCGAGAGCGATGATTAAAGAGGATAATTTAGAATTTTCTTTCTCTGGGTTGAAGTCTGCCTTTATCAACCTATGTCACAATGCGGAGCAAAGGGGTGAAAGTTTGTCGAAAGAAAATTTGGCTGCTAGTTTTCAAGCTGCTGTTTTAGATATTCTCATGGCAAAAACAAAAAAAACTTTGGAGAAATATCCTGTTAAGACCTTAGTCGTTGCGGGCGGTGTTGCTGCTAATCAAGGTTTACGTGAACGTTTAGCAGCTGAAATGACAGATATCAAGGTAGTCATACCGCCTTTGCGTCTCTGTGGGGACAATGCAGGAATGATTGCTTATGCGAGCGTCAGTGAGTGGAATAAAGGGAATCTTGCAACATTGAGCTTGAATGCTAAGCCAAGTCTGGCATTTGACACAATGGAAGAATAAATATGATTGGAAAAAGTTTTAAGGATGGGGCTAAGGCAGCGATGCCAACGGCTCTTGGGTATATTAGTATTGGACTAGCTTGTGGAATTATTGGCGCTTCTTATGTCAGTCCTCTTGAAATGGCACTCATGAGCAGTTTAGTCTATGCAGGAAGTGCTCAGTTTGCTATGCTAGCACTTTTTGCGATTCACGCACCGGTAACAGCTATTGCTCTGACAGTTTTTTTAATCAATTTGCGGTTGTTTTTGCTGATCCTTCATACATCAACCTTTTTTCGGCATGCCAGTCTCTTGCAAAATATCGGTATCGGAATACTCTTGACAGATGAGACCTATGGCGTTTTATTAAGTGAGCGTGTCCATACAAAGGATATTTCGCTTCAGTGGATGTACGGCAATAACATTACGAGCTATCTTGCTTGGATTGTTGGCTCTGTGGTCGGAACGACATTAGGAAGTCTTTTGCCAAATCCAGAAGTGTTTGGACTGGACTTTGCGCTGGTGGGCATGTTTATTGGGATTTTTTCTTCCCAATTTTTAGTGATGCTCCATAAAACAAAACTTCAAAAACTAGTAGTGATTTTGGTTGTGGTAGCTTTGTCGTTCTATGCTTTAAGTATACTTGTTTCTTCGTCTTTAGCTGTTTTAACGTCGACCTTATTAGGCTGTGCTGTGGGGGTAATACTAGATGATAAATAATTATATATTTGTCGCCATTCTTCTCTCAGCCTTGGTGACGTGGCTAGCACGGGTGATTCCTTTTATCTTGGTAAAATATCGCGGTCTACCTAAAGTTGTAGAACGATTTTTACAGTATTTACCAGTCTCTATTATTTTTGCATTGATTTTATCCAGCCTTACAAATGGGAAGATAGGGCAGTTGCCAACCTTTAAATGGCTAGATTTAATAGCTGTCTTTCCAACAATTTATATTGCTTTTCGCTATCGTAACTTAGTAGTGACCGTGATTTTTGGTGTGATATTGGTAGCTATTCTGCGATTTATCTTTTAACTTTATAGGAATAACTCTGTCTTAGGAAATCACTAAAGCGGAGTTTTAGCTAAAATAACCGTTTAAGATCTAAAACAGACTATTCAGGATTTTAATGAGCTTTTTATTTAGATTGAGCAGGATGAGAGCTTGTTATAAAGTAGATTTGCGGTTACTATTTTCATTTCCAAAGGGGCTTTTAGCAGTATTGAGACTTACTTCGCAAACTCTATCTATAACCTCAAGTCTGTGCTTTGAGCAATTATCTACTTCGTTAAGAATTTTGGATATCAAAAAGTAAGGCAGGGATGAGATTTTCCCTGCCTTTTACAAGCTATTATTTTTCCAACAAATGTAGTGATTGGAAAAGCACTTTTGATTTTAATCAATTAGAGTTCCTTGGAACAATTGATTAGGAATAGGTGCCACCCATCACAGCTATCTGTTAGTTTTCTTTTTTGTCTAATTTCTTGCCTAACTCAATAATGTATTGCTTCATATCGTCTTTGACTTGAGGATGTTTGAGGGCATAGTCAATAGATGTTTTCATAAAGCCAAATTTGTCGCCGACATCATAACGGTCACCTGTGAACTCACGAGCGAATACTCTTTGTGTTTTGTTGAGAGTATCAATAGCATCTGTCAGCTGGATTTCATTTCCGGCACCTGGCTTTTGTGTTTCTAAGATGGAGAAGATTTCAGGTGTTAGTAGGTAGCGTCCGATAATGGCGAGATCACTTGGTGCGTCTTCTGGTTTTGGCTTTTCAACAAAAGTTTCAACGCTGTAGAGTCCATTTACTCCTTCACCTTGTGGATCAATAACGCCGTAAGAAGAAACTTCGTCGTGTGGCACTTTCATGACAGCAATAGTTGAAGCATGTGTTTCCTCGTAATCGTTCATCAATTGCTTGGTAAGTGGTACTGCTTTGTCATTTGTAATGTCCATTAGGTCATCACCTAGCATGACAACGAAAGGTTCATTCCCAACGAAAGCTTTGGCTTGTAAAACAGCGTCTCCAAGCCCACGTGGATGGCTTTGACGAATGAAATGAAGACCGATACCAGTCGTTTCATCTACGAGTTTTAAAAGATCAGATTTACCTTTTTCTTTGAGGTTGTACTCCAATTCAAAATTTGAATCAAAGTGGTCTTCAATGGAGCGTTTGGATTTACCTGTTACAACCAGAATGTCTTTGATACCGGATTTTAACGCTTCTTCAACAATAAATTGAATAGTTGGTTTGTCAACAATAGGCAGCATTTCTTTGGCGAGCGCTTTGGTTGCTGGCAAGAAACGAGTTCCGAGTCCAGCAGCAGGGATAACAGCTTTTCTTACTTGAGTCATATGACCCTCCTTTTTTGTAGTAGCTAATTACGACCATTCGTTTTCAGCTTTAAATTCATTATTCATTATATCATAAATGGCGTCTTTTATGTTAAGGCTTTCATAAATCACGTGATAGATCGCTTGAGTAATTGGCATATAGACACCCAGTTCTTGTGCGAGTTCGTAAGCAGCTTTGGTGGTGGAAATGCCTTCGATAACCATGCCCATGTTAGCTTCAATATCTTCTAACTTTTCGCCACGACCAAGAGCATCACCAGCGCGCCAATTACGTGAGTGAACGGAGGTTCCTGTGACAATTAAATCTCCTACTCCGGATAAGCCACTATATGTTAAGGGACTAGCACCGAGTTTGACGCCAAGACGAGTAATTTCTGCTAAGCCGCGTGTGATAATAGCAGCTTTGGCATTGTCACCGTAACCGAGACCATGAAGAGCCCCTGCTCCGACCGCAATGATGTTTTTGAGTGCACCCGCTGTTTCCACACCGATGACATCTGTATTGGTGTAGAGACGGAAGTAGTGATTGCTGAAAAGGTTTTGGACGTATTTAGCTGTTTCTAAGTCTTTTGAAGCTGCTGTGATGAGAGTAATGTCGCGAACGATAGTCTCCTCAGCGTGGCTGGGACCAGAGACAACGACGATTTCGCTACGGAATTGTTCAGGCAATTCTTCCTCTAAAATCATGGAAAGTCGTTTGTGAGTGTCGGGCTCCAGACCTTTTGAAGCATGCATCACTTTAACTGGATGATCCAGCACCTCGGCTACTTGTTTGGCTACAAGACGTGTGACCTTGGTTGGAACGACGAAAAGGATAGCATCCACGCCATCAAGGGTTTCTTTTAAGTCGTAATACGCTGTGATCTTTTCATCAAGAACAATATCTTTAAAATACCGTTTGTTAGTGTGGTGCTCGTTGATTTCAGTAATTTGTTCGGCAATATTGCCCCAAATACGAACTTCATGTCCGTTGTCATTTAATACTTGTGCCAAGGCAGTACCCCATGAACCAGGGCCTAAAACAGCAACTGTTTGTTTTTCCATGTTCTTCTCCTTATAGAGTTTTCTAATTTCATTTTACCATAGAAAGCGATAAATTTCTTGTTTAGTAGTAGCTTGTTTTTATAAGTTATTATTTTATAAGAATAAAGGCTGATTAAAGTGCATAAAAAGAGTGTAATGAGGCAGGAGTTGTGGCTAGTATAAAAACTATTTATCACGACCTTTAAAAAAATCAATTGGACGGCAGGTAGAGGAAGTGGTAAGATTGTGTATATCAATGAGGAGGGAATCGTATGAGCAGACCGATTGTTGGAGTGACCGCTAATCTTTGTCCTGTCGATAAGGAAGGTAAAAATATTCACTCGTCCGTTTCTAGTAAATTTGCTGAGAGTATCAGAATTGCTGGCGGATTACCTATGATTATCCCTGTTGGTGACAAAAGTTTGGTGAGGGATTATGTTGAAAGTATTGATAAATTGATTTTGTCCGGCGGACAACATGTGCACCCCACTTTTTACGGAGAAAAGCAGACGATTGAGAGTGATGATTACAATATGGTGCGAGACGAGTTTGAGCTGGCTCTGTTAGCAGAAACTATTCGACAAGAAAAACCAATTATGGCAATTTGCCGAGGCTTGCAGTTGGTCAATGTTGCTTTTGATGGAACGCTCAATCAGCATATTGACAACCATTGGCAGGGCTTACCTTTTGGAACTTCTCATTCTATTCAAACTGAGAAAGGCAGCATTGTTGAAGAATTGTTCGGTCGTGCTAGTCAGATTAACTCTGTCCACCGACAAAGTATTAAAGATTTGGCACCGAATTTTCGCGCAACAGCTTTTGATCCTAGGGATAAAACCATTGAAGCGATTGAGTCGATAGATGATAGTCGGATCATTGGGCTTCAATGGCACCCAGAGTTTTTAGTCAATGAAGAAAAAGGGAATCTAGAACTTTTTCAGTATCTTTTGCAGAAATTGTAAATTTGAAATACGGCTTAAGCTTCATTTAAGAAAATCATTTTATAATAATATTATCAAATGAAGACCTCCTAACTTTATTTGATGAAATCCTAAAACTTTTTCATAATAATCTCCCTATAAGGATCACCAAAGAGGTGGTCTTTTTTCTACCATTTGTCAAGCAATTCAATGTTTTTCAGTCAAAGAATTGATGATTGATTTGATTTTAATAGTTTATCCTAGCCCTTTTCGGCTCTTTTGATTGGAAAAAGAGTACACAAAATCAACACCATACCTAGCGAAATTTTTTGTAAGGTGTTACAATGATAGAGCATAGACGGCTTTAATGATTTTGGGTTAAAGTGTAATCGTAAAGTTTGTTATGCGTAATGAGGTAATACATTGTCTGTATGAGGCGATGCATTGAGGCAATCGTATGAGGCTTAGTTGAAGTCGTCTGCGATTGTCTTTTTCGTTTCTCGTAAAAGTCCGCAATGTGGCAAGGATTGGTATGATTGGCCGAAACAATGTTGTGAATGGTCTTGAAGAGAATCTTTCTGGCATGAGGATTGCCCCGTTTGGTGATGTGTTCTTGAGCCAGAAAGTTTCCAGATTTGTAGTGTCTGAGATCAATTCCAATAAAGGCGTTGATTTGATTGGCAAACTGAAAACGGCGAATATCTCCTAGTTCGCCTATGATAGAGGTGGCTGTTGTTTCAGCGATACCAGGGATAGAGAGGAGAATCTCATCCTCTCTCAATCTTAGCTTTTCATTACCCCACTACAGTTGACAAAGAGCCACTTTTTTCTATCATTCTCCAAAAACACTTTGAATATCCTCATCCGTTATTCCAATCATAGGGTTGATTTTCAAGAAATTTTCCTCAGTCAAGATATATTTTTCCACAGTTGTTTCCAAATTATTCACAGAAGTGTGTATAACTTTTTCATCAGTTAGGAGGTCTGAAAAGCGTTGGATTAGATAGGTATTGCGAGCTGTGCCAGTGTTTTTGACAGCAAAGTCAAAGGCAGACTTTTCCCCAAGAAGAATCAATTTGCTCTTGGCACGGGTGATAGCAGTATAGATAAGATTGCGTTGCAGCATACGGTGGCTGCTGGATGTAATCGGTAAAATGACTACAGGAAATTCACTACCCTGAGATTTGTGGATACTCATAGCGTATGCCAGACGAATTTTATACCATTCACTGCGTTGATAAACAATCTCATTGCCGTCAAAGTTGATAGTCAATTCGTCCTGTTTAGAGTCCGTATATTTTGCTGGCAGCAAATCGGTGATATAACCCAAGTCACCGTTGAACACATTGCTTTCCGCATCATTGACCAGATGAATCACCTTGTCGCCTTGTCGGTATTGGCAATCCGTTGCTTCAAAGACGAGTTGTTCTTTTTCGGCAGGGTTGATTAGATTTTGCATGAGTTGATTGATGTGGTCAATCCCAGCCTGTCCGCGGTACATAGGCGCAAGTACCTGCACATCTTGAGCTGGAATGCCACTGCGGATAGCAGCTTCTACAATACGTTCAATCATCTGCGGAATATGTTCACTACGCGCTTCAAAATAAGAACGGTCAGCCTTTTTTTCTATAAAATCAGTTGGCAGGATGCCTTTTTGAATCTGACTGGCTAAGGTAACGATAGTGGAATCTTTGCTTTGTCGATAAATTTTTTCTAATTTGGTCTGTGGAAGAAGAGGGATTTTCAGTAAATCTGCCAGCACTTGTCCGGGGCTGACAGAAGGCAGCTGATCAGCATCTCCGACAATTAGGAGTTTGGTGTTTGATGAAATGTTGCTGAGGAGTTGATTGGCTAACCAAGTATCTACCATTGAAAATTCGTCGACAATAATAAAGTCTGCGTCCAAATAATCGTCTAAATGGCTAGTGTCATCGTCTCCTGTCATGCCTAAATGCCGATGAATCGTAGCGCTTGGAAGCCCTGTTAATTCATTCATGCGTCTGGCAGCACGCCCAGTCGGAGCTGCTAGAAGGATAGGCAAATCGTGAGATTTACGCAAATCCAACCCATTCAGCAGAGCGTAAACAGCAATGATTCCATTGATGACGGTCGTTTTTCCCGTTCCGGGACCACCCGTTAGGATAAAAATTTTGTGATTGATAGCGTCACAAATCGCTTGTTTTTGAATCACATCATAGGAAATGGCAAACTCAATTTCGATTTGGGTAATAGCAGCTTCGATTTTTTTCGGTTCAAATTTGTTTTGCTTCCCTTTTTCTAAAATGCGTAGGAGACTGCTGCGAATCCCTTCTTCGGCAAAAAAGAGACTGTTTTCAAAAATCTTTGTATCAACATTTTGAACTTTATCTTCTTCAATCAAATGTGCCAGCTCATCCGCAACAGAACTTGAGTCTAACTCAATCTGACGAGAACTTTCGAGGAGTTCAATCGTATGTTCCAGAAGTTCTTTTGCTTCAAGATAAGTGTCGCCCTTTTCCATAGACTGGGTTAGGAGTGTGTGAAGCAGCCCAGCACGAAAACGCTCTGGAGCAGTACTTTCAATTCCTAAGCTTTGTGCCAGTTGGTCGGCAATTTTAAACCCAACCCCTTGGACGTCTTCTACTAATTGGTAAGGAAATTGTTCGACAATTTCGAGAGTTTCTTCCTTGTAAAAATCTTGAATCTGAAAGGCAAGCTTGTTCGGGATACCGTATTCAGATAGCTTGGCAAGGATTCTCTCGGTGCCGTAATTTTGTCTTAGTTTTGTGAGAAAGGCTTCACGGTTTTTAGCAGAAAGACCTGCAATATCCTTTAATTTTTCTGGCTCTGCTAAGACTTTATCAATCGCGTTGTCGCCATAGAGATCCACGATTTTTTGCGCTGTTTTTACACCAATCCCTTTAAAATGGTCGCTTGAAAAATATTTGACTAAGCCTTTGCTGGTTGGCTTTGCACGCTCATAGCGTGTTATTTTGAGTTGTTCACCATATTTAGGGTGTTGCACGAGATTTCCCCAAAAAGTGTAGTCTTCGCCCTCCATAATATCCGCCATGGTGCCCGTGACAATAATCTCAAAATCATCAAAATCTGCATCGGTGTCGTCAATATCTAACAGCAGAATCCGAAAGAAACTGCTGGGATTTTCAAAAATAATGCGTTCAATGGTGCCTGAAAAGTAAAATTCCATCATCTTCCTGTATCAATGTTAAAAGAATGGGAGTGGGGCAGAACTAAAAATTGAAAATTTTTAGTTCGTAGTCCCACCCCCGCAAGGGTGCTTAAACAGTTATCAAGCTGTTTAAGGTTGCAGATGAAGAAAACGAAGTTTTCGTCAAAGATGCTCTTCCGAGCTTGAAAAGCGAACAGCTTTGATACTTGCTTCGCAAGTTTTATCTGCCACCTCAAAGCAGTGCTTTGAGCAATCACGGTGGCTTGCCATGCAAGGCTGATTTCCCGCCTTCAACAATTCACTAAATTGTTGAAGCTGCGTTATTCGTGTATTCCTAAATCTGATAGGCTGGAACACTTTTTACCCAGCTCCAACGAATCAAAATAGACTTGTTTGAGATTAGAAAGTGCCGATTCTATTCAAAGGCCAGAAACGGAATTTTGCTTCGCCCTGCAATTGATTGGCTTTAAATGTTCCCACCTGACGGCTGTCTTTTGAGACAAGACGGTCATCTCCTAAAAGCAGGTATTCGTCTTTTGGAACTTCAATGGTAAAGCTAGTGTTCCCATTTGCATCCTGCGTAAAGGCTTGAGCTTTATCTGCTAAAGACTGAAAGAAACTGTTATAGGAATAGGTTGCCTGCAATTTATCATCTTTAAACTTCGCGAGGTAATTTTTAAGATAAGGTTCGTTGGTCTTTTTGCCATTTACATATAGTTGGTCGTTTTCGTAGCGGATAGTGTCTCCAGGAAGACCAATCACCCGCTTGACAATTTGCTTAGTTTTTCCATCTTCATCTTTTTCACTTGCAACGACAATATCAAAGCGATTGACAGGCAGGTGTTTGACAACGAATAGATATTCTCCATTAGCTAAGGTTGGATCCATTGAATGCCCGTCAACCTTGACAGGAACCCAAAGAAAGGCGCGTGATAAGAAAAGAACGGCCATAAAGAGGATAAAAAATCCCCATTCTTTCATAAATTTTGAAAAAGTAGTTGATTTTGTTTGCATAACTTACCTTTCTAGAAGTTTCTTCGCTTTTTCAGTATTTTGAAAATGCAGTTTTGCACTCGCTTCTAAGCCTTTTATGCCGTAGGCTTGAAGAAGCTGACTTGCGATTTTATCGGACTTTGCTCCTGCTCCACTGGGCAATTCATAGCCGAGCTCTTGACTTAAATTTTCAAGATTTTCTAAAAAGAGGTCACGGGCAATCATGGAGCTGACTGCTACGGCTAAGTATTTCCCTTCCGCTTTTTCCTCTAGTGTAATAGGATTTGAAAAGCGATTGCTTTCCTGCTGGAGATATTTCTGATAATTTTTGTCACTTGTGAAAGCATCAATAACAATTTTTTCTGGCTGCACTCCCGTTTGCAAGAGCAGATAAATGGCTTGATTGTGAAGGGCAACCTTGACAGAGACTGCATTATAGCCAGCAGCGATGACTTGGTTGTATTTTTTCGGAGACAATAGCAGAGCTTGGTGTTGAATTTTTTCTTTCAACAGAGGAACGATTTGCCTGATTTTTTGGTCTGTCAAAGTTTTAGAATCTCCAACTCTCAGCTTTCGTAAAAAATCATGCTGTTCTGGTGTCACAAAAGACGCCACAACAGCGAGCCCGCCAAAATAAGAGCCATTTCCCACCTCATCTGTCCCAATAAGAGGACAATTCTGCCAATGAGATGTCGTTTTTTCTTTGGACGCTTGATATCCAAAAAATTGTGCTGCCTGCTCGGCATTTTCCCCTTGAAAGAGGACTTTTCCTGAAGTGTAGATGGAGGCAGTTGCCTTATCAAGCTTAAAAAGGTAACGAATATAAGGATTTTTACTAGAAACAAGCTGTGCCTGGTAGTGGGCAACAAAATCTTGAATTTGTTTCTCACTGGGTTGTAAGGTAATACTTTCCATATTGCTATTGTACCATAAAAGTTATAAATTTCTTTAAAAACTGACAAAATCGCTTCCTTTTGGTATAATATTTTGAGGTGATTTTATGGCAAACTTAAATCGATACAAATTTACTTTCGGAAAGAAGAGTGTAACCTTAACAACAGAACACGATAATTTATTCATGGAAGAAGTTGAAAAGGTTGCAACAGAAAAATATCACGCAATTAAAGAGAAGATGCCTGCGGCAGATGATGAAACATTAGCTATTTTGCTGGCAGTCAATAGTTTAGCGACGCAATTGTCACGTGAGATTGAGTTCGATGACAAGGAGCAAGAGCTGGAAGAACTTCGTAAAAAAGTGTTAGAAGCCAACAAGCAAAAGGTTAGTGAGCAAGAGGGGACCCTATGATTTCATTGGTAATTTTGCTGATTTTGGCTTGGAGTTTTTACATTGGCTATTCGCGTGGGATTGTTTTGCAGGCTTATTATACTGTTTCGGCGGTTATTTCAGCAATTATTGCAGGGCAACTGTACCAATCTCTAGGTGAACAAATCAATCTTTTAGTTCCCTACGCTAGTGCACAGGAAGGAACATTTACCTATTTCTTTCCCAGCAGCCAATTGTTCCAGTTGGACAAGGTTTTTTATGCCGGTCTGGCTTATCTAGTCATTTACACGATTGTTTATAGCATAGCCCGTTTTATTGGGATTTTTATTCACTTAGTGCCAAACAAGAAAGCTAACGAGCGTTGGTACAATGTTGCTAGTGGTGTTTTAGCTCTTTGTGTTACCTTGTTTGGGATTCAAATGTTCCTAACCGTTTTGGCGACGATTCCCTTACCACTTGTTCAAAATCATCTCAATGCTAGTGGTTTAGCTCAATTTATCATCAGTCACACACCAATTACTTCAGGAATGTTGAAACAACTCTGGGTGACCAAAATCATCGGATAAATACAAAGACTCAGTTGGTGGTGCTAGCTGAGTTTCTTTTTCATCAGGAAAGATAAGAATATGAATAGAAAAATTTTAGAAACATTAGAATTTGGGAAAATCAAGGCGCTCTTTGAACCCTATCTTCTGACAGAACAAGGGCGCTTGGAATTGCAGCAGCTATTTCCATCCAATAAACAAGAAAGGCTGGAGACAGCATTCTTAGAAATGACGGACATGCAGCAGATTTTTGTACAGCGTCCTCACTTCAGTCTGGCTGCGACCCAAGACATTACGGGCTTGACCAAGCGCTTGGAGCTGGAAGGCGACTTAAACATTGAAGAATTTCTCGCTCTGAAGCGGGTTCTGGCTGTCACGCAAGAATTGACTGATTTTTATGAGGATTTGGAAAATGTTGAGTTGCAAAGATTGAATCGGCTTTTTGAAAATTTGGTTTCTTTTCCGAGCTTGCAAGGAGCGTTGCAGGCTATCAATGAGGGCGGATTTGTTGAAAGTTTTGCTAGTGATACTTTGGCTCGCATTCGCCGAAAAATTCAAGAAAATGAAGTTCAAGTGAGAGATATTTTGCAAGATATTCTCAAGAACAAGGGCGATATGTTAGTAGATCAAGTAGTAGCCAGTCGAAACGGTCGCAATGTTTTGCCGGTCAAAAATACATTCCGCCATCGTATCTCAGGCGTGGTGCATGATATTTCTGCTAGTGGAAACACGGTGTATATCGAGCCGCGGGCGGTGGTTAATCTCAATGAAGAAATCACCAATGCACGGGCAGACGAGCGCTATGAAATTTTACGGATTTTGCAAGAATTATCAGAACGCATTCGCCCGCATGCTGCTGAAATTGCCAATAATGCTTGGATTATCGGACATCTGGACTTTGTTCGAGCTAAGGTGCGTTTTATGCAGGAGAGAGGAGCGGTAGTACCGAAGCTGTCTGACCGTCAGGATATTCGACTGCTCCATGTTGCTCATCCTCTGATAGAAAATGCAGTAGCTAATGACCTGTACTTTGCGGCAGATTTGACTGAGATTGTCATTACGGGTCCGAATACAGGCGGAAAGACCATTATGCTCAAAACCCTAGGCTTGGCTCAGCTTATGGCACAGTCTGGCCTGCCTATTTTGGCAGATGAAGGGAGTCGAGTGGGGATTTTTGACCAAATCTTTGCGGACATTGGAGACGAACAGTCTATTGAGCAGAGCTTATCGACTTTCTCTAGCCACATGACCAATATTGTTACCATTTTAGAGCAGTCAGACGAAAATTCTTTGGTGCTTTTGGACGAGCTGGGAGCTGGAACCGATCCGCAGGAAGGAGCAGCTCTTGCAATGGCTATCCTTGAGGACTTGCGGCTACGACAGGTTAAGACAATGGCGACGACCCACTACCCAGAGCTCAAAGCCTATGGGATTGAGACTGAGGGAGTGCAAAATGCCAGCATGGAGTTTGATACAGATAGCCTAAGACCGACTTATCGTTTTATGCAGGGAGTGCCGGGTCGCTCCAATGCCTTTGAGATTGCAAGGCGTTTAGGTCTATCTGATAGAGTGGTCAAGGATGCTCAAGAATTGACCGATACGGACAGCGATGTCAATCGGATCATTGAGCGCTTGGAAGAGCAGACCTTGGAAAGCCGCAAGCGCTTAGACAATATCCGTGAGGTGGAGCAAGAAAATCTCAAATTTAACCGCGCCCTTAAAAAGCTCTATAATGAGTTCAATCGGGAAAAAGAAACTGAGCTAAATAAGGCAAGGCTGGAAGCGCAGGAAATCATTGATGTGGCGCTGACCGAGAGTGATACGATTCTCAAAAATCTACATACTAAGGCTAGTCTTAAACCGCACGAAATTATTGAAGCCAAAAGTCAACTGAAAAAATTAGCTCCTGAAACGGTGGATTTGTCACAGAATAAAGTGTTGAAACAAGCCAAAAAAGCACGTAAACCAAAAGTTGGAGACGATATTCTGGTGATTAGCTACGGTCAGAGAGGGACGCTTGTCAATCAGCTCAAGGACGGCCGCTGGGAAGCACAAGTTGGGCTCATCAAAATGACCTTGGAGGAAGCAGAGTTTAACCTGCTCAAAGCTGAAAAAGAACAGCCTAAGAAAAAGCAGGTCAATGTGGTGAAACGAACGACAACAAGCGGACCAAGAGCCAGACTGGACTTACGAGGCAAGCGCTACGAAGAAGCCATGCAAGAGCTGGACGCCTTTATCGACCAAGCCCTGCTCAACAATATGGCGCAGGTGGACATTATCCACGGGATCGGGACGGGCGTCATTCGCGAAGGCGTTACCAAATATCTCCGTCGCAATAAGCATGTCAAGAGTTTTGGCTATGCACCGCAAAATGCTGGGGGTAGCGGAGCAACTATTGTGGTGTTTAAGTAATGCAGAGTTGGTGAACAAAACTGTTCATGATAAAGAAGAAAGATTGAAAAGAGGAAATATTTATGAGACAAAAAGGAATACAAGATTCTTGTACAACGATTCTGGTTGGTAAAAAAGCGAGTTATGACGGTTCAACTATGATTGCACGTACAGAAGATTCACAAAATGGTGTATTTACGCCCAAGAAATTTATTGTTGTTAACCCAGAAGATCAGCCGCGGCATTACAAGTCTGTACTATCAAGCTTTGAGATAGATTTGCCGGACAATCCAGTTCGCTACACCAGTGTACCGGACGCTCTTGCAAAAGACGGGATTTGGGGTGAAGCTGGTATCAATGTTTACAATGTAGCCATGAGCGAGACAGAGACGATTACCACGAATAGCCGAGTGCTGGGAGCAGATCCTTTGGTGGTGACTGGTATCGGAGAAGAAGACATGCTGACCTTGGTGTTGCCTTATATCAAAACGGCGCGTGAGGGTGTGTTGCGTTTAGGGAAGATTCTTGAAGAATATGGCACCTATGAGTCAAACGGGATTGCCTTTTCTGACGTGAATGAAATCTGGTGGTTGGAGACAATCGGTGGACATCATTGGCTAGCTCGCCGGGTGCCCGATGACGCCTATGTAACCAATCCGAATCAGCTGGGAATGGATTATTTTGAGTTTGACAATCCCGAATATTTCCTCTGTGATCCTGATTTGAAAGACTTTATTCGTCGCAATAATTTGAATCTCAACTATGACGGGGAATCTTTCAATCCGCGCTATGCTTTTGGTAGCCAGCGTGACAAAGACCGCCATTACAATACACCGCGTGCTTGGGATATTCAGCGTTTTCTCAATCCAGAAATTGAGCAAGACCCGCGCTCCTTTTTCCTTCCTTGGTGTCAAAAACCCTACCGTAAAATCACGATTGAAGATGTCAAGTATGTCCTTAGCAGCCACTACCAAGACTCTCCTTATGACCCTTATGGCTTAGAAGGCAGTCATCACAGTCAGCGGACCTTCCGCACGATTGGGATTAACCGCACAAGTCAAACATCTATCTTGCAGTTGAGACCCAATAAACCACAGGAAACGACGGGCATCCAATGGTTGTCCTATGGCTCTATGCCTTACAATACAGCCGTGCCTTTCTTTACCCAAGTCTCTACAACACCAGCCTACTTTGCCAACACGACGGACAAGGTTTCGACGGATTCCTTCTACTGGACCAATCGCTTAATTGCAGCTTTGGCTGACGCGCATTTTTCTAGTCATCTGGGAGATTTGGATGATTACCAAGAAACGACCATGGCTTTGGGACATGAAATGTTAGGGCGCGTGGATTGTGCCTTAGAAAAGGGAGAAATAGTTGACTTCGAAGCAGAAAATCAAGCCCTAAGCGATAAAATTCAAGAAGCAACGGACCAACTTCTGAATAAAATCCTGCTAGACGCCAGCAATCTGATGACCAATCATTTTTCTTTGAGCGACTAACTCCGTAGCACATTCTGCCCCTACAAATGCTTCGTCTCAAGTAATTGCTAACGAATAGAAGTTCGTTTTTGGAAAATTATTGAATACTAATTTGCGGAGGAGTCCTCGCTCCGTAGCAAATATTTTGCAAATGCTCCCTTTTAGTGTAGAATGATGTCAAGAAATGAAATAGAGCGATGACATTGGTCATCGTCAGAGGAGAATAATATGGTAGCAGCAGTTACAGATGCAAATTTTGCAGAAGAAACAAAAGACGGACTTGTCCTCATTGACTTTTGGGCAGCATGGTGTGGTCCTTGCCGCATGCAGGCACCGATTTTGGAAAAATTAGCCGAAGAAGTGCATGAAGACGAATTGAAAATCTTCAAAATGGACGTGGACGCCAATCCAAATACACCAAGTGAATTTGGAATCATGTCAATCCCGACCCTCATCTTCAAAAAAGACGGGCAAGTGGTGAAGCAAGTTGTCGGTGTTCACACCAAAGAACAATTAAAAGCTATTGTAGCCGAATTGAGCTAAAAAAGAAAAGGCTTGAACGAAAGTTTCAAGCCTTTTCTCTTTTCAAGATTAGAAGAGTACTTTTGACGAAAATTCGTTTTCATCAGTCACTACCTTTTTGCTAATAGATCAATACACTAATAGGTGCTATAATGAAAATGAAGAAAGATTGTTTCAATCAGAAAGGACGATTAAATCCTGGGAATATTTGGAATAGTAGCTGTATTCGTCATTGTTGTACTCTTATTCATTTGTATCTATCTTCTTTTCAAAGTTATCTTCAAAAAATAAAGTTAGAAGTTAAGTAGGAAATAATTACAAACGAGACAATTTCATTTCGTCCTCGCAGCTGACAAGGCAAACTGATTGTCGTTCACTCCGTCCGCCCGGCGGACGAGATAAACTTCTTTTGGTTCATGCTGTCAGCCGGGCGGACGGAGTAAACCAAAAGTAAGGGAGATTTTCCGCCGGGCGGACGAAGCAAACGAAAAGTAGTTGAGGTCATCCGCCGCGCTGACGGAAAAAGGAGAAGTCATTGAAACGGTCACTTTAAGTGACAAGTAAAAAAGGAAAGAAGGAATTTATGAAGCAAGAAAAGCTCATTGGACTTAAACTTAGTAATCTTCCTTTCCGTGCTCAATAACAGCCGCAAGCACTATGCGGATATCCTTGCCCGTCGCAAGGGCAAAGAGCCTAAAGCAGAATTGGGTTAATTAAAAAATGAGGTTGGGACTTTTCCAACCTCATTGTATTACGCTTTTTTCCTTTTTCCCCAAACACTTTTTTCTGCAACTGCAGTAAAGAGCGCATCCGTTGAGGAATTGAGCGCCGTTTCACAGGAATCTTGGATAACTCCAATGATGAATCCTACCCCAACGACTTGCATGGCAACATCATTTGAAATACCGAAGAGACTACAAGCAACAGGAATGAGCAAAAGAGAGCCACCTGCCACCCCGGAAGCGCCACAAGCAGAGATAGCGGCGACAATACTGAGGATTAATGCTGTCGCAAAGTCAATCGAAATGCCTAATGTATTGACTGCAGCAAGGGTGAGCACATTGATGGTAATAGCTGCTCCAGCCATGTTAATAGTGGCACCAAGAGGGATAGAAACGGAATAAGTATCTTTGTTGAGTCCTAGTTCTTCACAAAGTTTCATGTTGACAGGAATATTAGCAGCTGAACTACGTGTGAAGAAAGCTGTCACACCACTGACTTTTAAACACCGCAAAACAAGTGGGTAGGGATTTTTTCTCATCAGAACAAAGGCAATGAAAGGGTTGACGACCAGAGCTACAAAAAGCATGATAGCGATTAAAACTGCTAATAAGCTGCCATAGTTAGCCAACACCGCCAACCCTTTGTCAGAAATCGTCTTAAAGACCAAACCAAGAATTCCAAAAGGAGCCAGATTGATAATCCATTCAACGACCTTAGAGGTTACACTTGCCATAGTTTGCAAAAGCTCTTTACTGCTTTTGCTGGCTTCACGCATGGCAAGTCCAAATACCACAGCCCAAGATAATATTCCAATATAGTTTGCGGTGATGAGAGCATTGACTGGATTGTCCACTACTTTGAGCAATAAATTACTGAGGACTTGCCCAATCCCATCTGGTGGTGTAATCTTGGTCTTTGACGCTGTGAGTGTGATGTGTAAAGGAAAAAGGTAGTTAGCTAGCACTGCGACTAAAGCTGCTGAGAATGTTCCCAAAAGATACAAGATAATGATAGTTTTCATGTTGGTTTCTTGCCCTTTTCGATGTTGTGATAGAGCATTGGTCACCAAAGCAAAAACCAACAGTGGAGCAATGCCCTTTAAGCCACCAACAAATATATCTCCCAATAAGCCAATTGCTGACAGCTTAGGACAGGTCAAGCCGAGGACAGCCCCTAATGCAATCCCGATAGCAATACGCTTAATCAAACTAGATTTTTTCCAAGCCAAAACTATTCTTTTCATATCATATAATCCCTTCATGATCATAATGTCTCCCATTATAGTATAAATATTCTGAAAAATCAATCTGTTTTAGATAGAATACACTGGGGGGGTTCGCATTCCCCTGATTCAATTAGGCTTAGATATGGTATAATAGAAATAAGCAGGAGGTGACCTATGTTATTTGCGAACAAGAATGTATTCTCTCGCTACTTTGAAAAATTCAACTGGTCTAATTTGTTAGATGAGGTCTTTAGCAAGCTCGTCTCACTCGTGCTATTGCTAGCTCTCTTTTACCTCGCTAAAAAGCTGGTACATGTACTCGTAAGAAAGATTATCTCACCCTCTTTGAAACTTTCCAGTCAAGACGAAGGGCGGCAAAAGACCCTCACTCGTTTGATTGAAAATTTGCTGAATTACACCCTTTACTTTCTCTTGATTTATTGGATATTAGCGATTTTAGGTTTGCCGGTGTCTAGTTTACTAGCAGGAGCTGGGATTGCTGGGGTGGCAATCGGGATGGGAGCGCAAGGCTTCTTGTCTGATTTAGTCAATGGTTTCTTTATTTTGTTGGAGCGGCAGTTGGATGTCGGAGACAGCGTTCGTCTGACTAATGGCTCGATTAAAATTGCAGGAACAGTTGTGAGTGTCGGAATTCGGACGACACAAGTGCGCGATGCAGATGGCACTTTGCATTACGTTCCTAATCGCAACATTACCGTCGTCAGCAATCTCTCACGCGGCAATATGCGAGCGCTCATTGATATTCCATTATACGCTCAGACGGATTTGGAGAAGGTCACTCGGATTATCCAGCAGGTCAATCAAGAATATGCGGGCGATCAAGTAGAAATTTTGCAGGAACCGACGATTTTAGGTCCGCAAGTTAGCGAAAATGGTCAATTTTATTTTCGTATTAGTATCACCGTCCAAAGTGGTAGCCAAAGCACCGTTTACCATCAATTTTACAGGCTGTATCATGACGCTTTATTAAAGGAAGGGATTGATTTGCCAACGATTTATGCACCAGTGTAAGCAGAAAGGAGATTATTATGGAAGAACAAGTACCGCATGAAATAAAAACCCCTGCCGGTCACATCTATCGCTTGAAACAACCGTTGTATAAGCAGCCTTTGTTTTGGACGACCATCGTTAGCTGTGTCATGCTTGTATTCATGACCCTCGTGGTGGCTGGTTTAAGTATTTTTAACTTTGCCTTTCTAGGGCATGGTGCTCGAACTGCAGTTTATCAAGATAGTTATAAACATCACCGTCTGGGAGACAGCGTGCGTTTTGAAAATGGAATGAAAATCACTGTTCAATACATTCATGTGGATTCCAAAGAGCGGATGAAAGGGCAAGCAACAGGAGCAACGATTACCGCCAAGGTCATTATCGAAAATACCTCTAGCGAATCTCTCCCTCTCAATGTCTATGATTTTGATTTACAAGACGAAATGGGAGAATCCTATGTTTTGGATGACGCTACTTTTGACACTGCCAACATAAAAGAGGAACTTGCGGCGGGCGAAAAGGTGGAATGGAGGCTGATGTATGACGGTGAGGACGGCTCGCAGCAGCCCTATACTCTCGCTTATGACAATGTCAGGTGGGGAGAAACCAAAAGCGTGAAGTTTTAGAAATAGCGATTGATTGCTTATTTCAGCAGAAGAACAGTAAAAGGCTGTGGACAAACCTGTCCAACAGCCTTTTGTCATGTATTCGTTTAAACAATCCCTTGAGCAATCATAGCATTGGCAATATTTTCAAAAGCAGCAATGTTTGCTCCGGCTAGATAGTCTTTGCCAAGATTGTAGTTTTCAGCGGTTGTCTTAGCAGTGTTGAAGATGTTGGTCATGATGTCTTTCAGACGAGTGTCTACTTCTTCACGCGTCCATGAGAGGCGGAGACTATTTTGACTCATTTCCAGAGCAGATACAGCCACTCCACCGGCGTTGGCAGCCTTAGCAGGGCCATAAAGGAGACCATTTTCTTTGTAAACGGCAATAGCGTCAAGATTACTTGGCATGTTAGCACCTTCTGATACACAGAATACGCCTTGCGCTACCAAGCGTTTCGCTGCTTCACCGTCGATTTCATTTTGAGTGGCACATGGCAGGGCAATGTCGAATGCACCGTCGTAAGTCCAGACAGAGCCTTCGTGATAAGTAGCACTTGCTCTTTCAGCAGCGTATTCTGTCAGGCGAGCACGGCGTTTTACTTTCACATCTACCAGAAGATCAAAGTCAACTCCGTCCTTGTCAATGATATAGCCATTTGAATCAGACACAGAAATGACTTTAGCACCGAGGGCGGTTGCTTTTTGCACAGCATACTGAGCTACATTTCCGGCACCAGATACGACAACAGTCTTTCCGTCAAAACTTTCACCGTTTGCTTTGAGCATTTCTTGCGTATAGTAAACAAGACCGTAACCAGTTGCTTCTGGGCGGATTAGAGAACCTCCAAATCCAAGTGGTTTACCAGTCAAGACACCAGCATCAAATTGGCGTAGGCGTTTGTATTGTCCGTAAAGATAGCCAATCTCGCGTCCACCGACCCCAATATCACCAGCAGGAACGTCAAGAGAAGGGCCAATGTATTTTTGCAATTCTGTCATGAAGCTTTGGCAGAAACGCATCACTTCAGCATCTGTCTTGCCTTTTGGATCAAAGTCAGAACCACCTTTACCACCACCGATTGGCAGTCCAGTCAAAACATTTTTAAAGATTTGTTCAAATCCGAGAAATTTCAAAATCCCTTGATTAACCGTTGGGTGGAAACGAAGACCGCCCTTATATGGTCCAACTGCGGAATTAAATTGTACGCGGTAACCGCGATTGACTTGAACTTTACCGTCGTGATCAACCCAAGGAACACGGAAACTAATCACACGTTCTGGCTCGGTAATGCGTGCCAAAATGTTTTCTTCAATGTATTCAGGATGTTTTTCAAAAACGGGCTCAAGCGTGTTTAAAAATTCTTCCACCGCTTGCAGAAATTCTGCTTCATGAGCATTGCGAGCTTTCACCAATTCAAAAGTGTTTTGGATATATTCTTTAGCAGTTGTCATAGACTTCTCCTTAAATAAGATACGAGGACGGTTAAAAGTCGTACAAAAATAGGAGGCTGACGCCGTGTTCGATGAACACTAGGGAGCCTATCTTTTTTGCTAGACTTTCGTCCGAGTTCAGTGTATGTTATATTTTGTTACGTGTGTCATTATAGCAGAAAATTTTTGTGCTGTAAAGAAAAAAGTTGAATTTTCTGAAAATTCCGACATAAAATTTACAACAAAATCCTGCTCAGCAAAAATTCATTTGCTTATCCCGAACATTTTTTTCTTCTATTCTGTTCAAAGAGTCATATTTCTGCTTTTAGTGGTACAATAGAAAAAACTAAAGGAGTATTTCATGGTATCAACTCAAACACAAATTGCTGGTTTTTCTTTTGACAACTGCCTGATGAATGCGGCTGGAGTGGCCTGCATGACGATTGAAGAGTTAGAAGAAGTTAAAGACTCAGCTGCGGGAACCTTTGTCACCAAAACAGCTACTTTGCAAGTGCGAGCAGGAAATCCCGAACCGCGCTACCAAGATGTGCCGCTTGGCTCGATCAATTCAATGGGGTTGCCTAATCATGGACTGGACTATTATTTGAATTACTTGTTAGAATTACAACAGACAGAACCAAACCGAACCTTCTTTTTGTCGCTGGTAGGTCTGTCGCTAGAAGAAACCCATGCTCTTTTGAAAAAGGTGCAAGCTAGTGACTTTAAAGGCTTGACCGAGCTCAATCTATCTTGTCCCAATGTTCCCGGCAAACCACAAATCGCTTATGATTTTGAGACGACGGAAAAGATCTTGAGTGAAGTGTTTGACTATTTCACCAAGCCACTAGGCATTAAATTGCCACCATATTTTGATATGGCACATTTTGATCAAGCGGCAGCTATTTTTAACAAATTTCCTCTTTCTTTTGTCAACTGTGTCAATTCAATTGGTAACGGGCTGTATATTAACGATGAAACAGTTGTCATTCGTCCGAAAAAAGGCTTTGGTGGTATTGGTGGTGAATACATCAAACCAACTGCACTTGCTAATGTTCATGCTTTTTATCAACGACTTAATCCTTCGATTCAAATCATCGGTACGGGCGGTGTATTGACAGGGCGGGACGCTTTTGAGCACATTCTTTGTGGAGCCAGTATGGTGCAAGTTGGAACAATGCTGCATAAAGAAGGTGTAGGGGCTTTTGAGCGCATTACAAATGAGCTGAAAGCGATTATGGAAGAAAAAGGCTATGAAAGCATAGAAGATTTTCGTGGGAAATTGCACTATCTGAACTAACCACAAGTGGTATTTGGCAGTTCATTGCCACATCATTCTCAAGAAAGTTCTAATCAAATCCTTATAACATTTTAGGAATTTGTGAGAAAATAAGAACAAAGAAATGAGGTGTTTTTATGGCTGAAATTTATCTAGCAGGTGGCTGCTTTTGGGGTTTGGAAGAATATTTTTCCCGTATTACAGGTGTGACTGATACGACTGTCGGCTATGCCAATGGGCAGGTGGAATCTACCAATTATCAGCTGATTCATCAAACTGACCATGCTGAAACCGTTCAGGTGACTTATGATGAAAATCTGGTTAGCTTGCGAGAAATTCTGCTCTACTATTTCCGTGTGATTGATCCGCTGTCTATCAATAAGCAAGGAAACGATGTCGGACGTCAGTACCGCACAGGGATTTATTATACAAAAGATATTGATGTATCAGTCATTAACGAAGTCGTGAAAGAGCAAGAGCGTCAATTCGGTCAGAAGATTGCAGTGGAAGTAGAACCGCTGCGCCATTATGTATTGGCAGAGGATTATCATCAAGATTACCTCAAGAAAAATCCTGGTGGTTATTGCCATATCAATGTTAATGACGCCTATCAGCCTTTAGTGGATCCGGGACAGTATGAGAAACCGAGTGAAAATGCTTTAAAGGAAAACTTGTCCGAGGAAGCCTATCAGGTCACTCAACATGCCGCAACCGAACGACCATTTCATAACGAATATTTTGCAACGTTTGAAGAAGGCATTTATGTGGATGTGACGACGGGAGAACCGCTTTTCTTTGCCAGTGATAAGTTTGATGCTGGTTGTGGCTGGCCGAGTTTTACAAGACCGATTGCCAAAGATGTGATCAAGTATTATCAAGATAAAAGTCACGGTATGGAGCGGATTGAGGTGCGGTCGCGTTCAGGAAATGCACACTTAGGTCATGTTTTCACAGATGGTCCACAGGATCAAGGTGGACTTCGCTACTGTATCAATTCCGCGGCATTGCGCTTTATTAAAAAAGAAGATATGGAACAAGCAGGATATGACTACTTGCTTTTATATATGAAGTAAAAGTAGTACGACCTGCTAGAGAATGAAAAGGGAACTAAAGGAGAATTTTTAGCTCCCTTTTTTTATTTTTTCAGAGCTTTCTATTTTGTTCACATTTTGTGATGCAGATTTTCATGTCTATCGATATAGTTTGTTGATAACAGGATAAGATTATTGATTGTGGAGATGAGGATACAGATTATGTGAATGAGGCTACGGCACACACTAAAAGAAAATTTGGTGACTATCAAGGGAGTATGCTACGAAATGATAGCTAAGAAAATAATCAAATAAAAAAACAAGAGGCACTAGAAAGATATACGGCTCTTGTTTTTGTAATGGTTCTAAAATTTAGTTGATTCAATCATAATTTAGAATGAATGATATTTAAGAGAATTTCTACAAACATCATAGGGATTGATTGGACATCGATAATAGACTGTTTGGAAAATGAATTTCCAGGAAGGGTGATGACGTGGGTGAAATACTTGGCAGCAGAAGCATGCTCATTTAAAGTGATAAGATAAGAGCGTTTAGGCATATTTTTAGAAATTGCACTCAAAGAGTTGTTAAAGTTAGAAGTAGCTCCTGAAATAGAAAACATAATAAGTGTATCTTCTTCTTCAATGATATTTGAAAGGTGAGCCCCACTATTTAAGTCGGTTGCTAACTGACTAGCTATTCCTAAATCTTGCAAACCAAAATGTAGATAACGTGCAGGCATAGAAGATAAAAAGACGCCAAATATATGAAGCTGCTGTCTTTTTAAAATGCTGTCGGTCAGATGATCAATCAAATGACGGTCTAAATGTTTAATTTGGTTCAAAACAATAACATACTGATCACTCATTTGATCTAGAATATCTTCGGATTGTTCTTTGTAGCGTGTATGAAGATAGCGAATGGCATCGTAACGAAAGTCTTTAAAACCTTTATAGCCCAAAATTTGACAAAATCTCAACACAGCAGATGTTGATGTGTAAGATGAAGAAGCGATTTTGGTGATAGTCAATATTTCAATTTTCTCAAAATTATCTTTTAGAAAATGATAAACTTTGGTCTCAGACTTTGAATAAACACTTTCTTGCAATTGCATTTTTTGTAAAATATCCATAATGAAAATTTACCTTTCTAACCAACTATTTTATGATTTTTTGATAAAAATGTCAAAAAACATTAAAAATTTTAACAAAATATTGACAACGCTTTCTTTTTGGTGTATAATGTCCGTAAAAAATTCCAAACAAACATGACAAAATTGTCAGGAAGGAGTTCAATATGGACTACAAGAAATTAGCCCAGAGTATTATTACAAACGTTGGCGGTGCTGATAATGTAACGATTTTATCGCATTGTATGACGCGGCTTCGTTTCAACCTAAAGGATGTTTCCAAGGCAAATAAAGAAGCGTTGGAAAATCTGGATGGTGTTATTGGGGTTGTGTATGCTGGTGGGCAATATATGGTTATTTTGGGTCAACATTTGATTCAAACGTATGATGCTATCATGAAAGATTTTGATATAACATCTGGTGGTAGTATAGATGAAAATTTAGATGGTGATTTAACACCGAAAGAACCATGGACTTGGAAAAATGCTGGCAGCAAGATTATTGGTTTTGTATCAAGTTCAGTTACACCAATGATTCCAGGGTTGATTGCGGGTGGTATGTTAAAAGTAGCATTGTTGTTAATTGTTACTTTTGTAGATGCTAATTTTGTAAAATCATCTAGCTATTTATTATTATCAGCAATTGCAGATGCACCGTTTTATTTCATGCCAATCTTTGTGGCTTATGGTGCAGCTACAAAATTAGGCGGAACTCCTATTTATGCAATGGCCGCAGCTGCAGCGCTTTTGCATGGAAATTTTACGGGTCTGGTAACGGCAGGTAATCCGATTCAGCTATTTGGTTTGGGAGTACGGCTGCTTTCTTATGGGACTTCGCTTCTGCCAGCTCTCTTGATTGCTATTGTTGCTTACTATGCTGAGAAATATTTAAATAGGATTGTTCCTAATATTTTCAAGGCTATTTTTGTCGGAATGGGAACAATTTTCATCGCAGGCAGTTTAGGTTTTCTTATCTTAGGTCCATTAGGAAACATGGTTGGACAATGGATTGCAGCAATCTTTATGTTCTTAGATAGCACGGTTGGTCCGCTTGCAGTTGGTCTTCTGGCAGCTTCTCTTCCTTGGATGGTTATGGCAGGGATGCATACAGCACTCTCTCCATTTATGCCACAGCTTTTGACAAACCCTGGTTATGATGCGATGTTGCGTCCAGCTTTTCTGATGCACAATATGGCTGAAGGGGGAGCAGTTATTGGTGTCATTGCTCGTACAAAAGACAAAGCAAAACGTAGTGAATTCATCTCAATTGCCATCGGTTGTATTGTTGCAGGTGTCACAGAGCCAGCTATCTATGGTGTCAACTTAAAATATAAAAAACCAATGTATGGTGTTATGGCAGGCGGACTTGCAGGTGGTATTGTAGCTAGTCTTCTTGGTGCTAAAGCCTATGAAATGGGATATTCTAATATCCTTGCTTTACCGATTTTTGGTAAAACAGTAATGGCAGCTGTTATAGGGATTGTGGTGACAATTGTAGTAGCTGCTATTGTTTCATACGTTCTTGGTATTGATGTTAAAAAAGAAGATGCTAAACTTGCAGTTACCGAACCTGTTCAACAAACTGTATCAGATGATGCTATTTTAGCTCTTGCTGATGGTGAACTGCTTCCACTTGAAACTGTTCATGATGAAGTTTTTGCTAAAAAGCTAATGGGAGATGGCGTAGCTTTCAAATTGGCTACAGATTTTATTACAGCACCTGTCAATGGTGAATTGACAACGGTCTTTCCGACGGGGCATGCTTTTGGGATTACTCGTTCAGATGGTGTAGAGATATTAGTTCATATTGGTATCAATACAGTTGAACTCAATGGGGCTGGTTTTGATGTTCTGGCAAAAGCTGGAGAGACAGTCCGCGCTGGTCAGCCTATCGTAAAAATTGATCGTGATGTTATCGAAGAAAAAGGCTATGATACAACAACGATGCTCATCATTACAAATGCTAATGGAAAAATGATTAACTTGCAAAGAACCGGTGATGTGAAACAAGGACAACGCTTGGATAAGGAGGAGAACTAATGTCATACGAATTACCAAAAGGTTTTCTCTGGGGAGGAGCCACGGCAGATTTTCAATATGAAGGTGGCTTTGGTGAAGGTGGTCGAGGATTGCTTTCTCATGATTATGAAACAGATGGCTCACAAGAAAATCCACGTCATCACACTATGCGTATGCCAGATGGCAGTATTATCAATCCCCGTAGTTCATTTTTCTATGCAGATCCGGTTCCAAAAGAAGCAGAACCTGTTTTCCTAGAAGGCGAATATTATCCAAGTCATCAAGCAGTGGATTTTTACCACCATTACAAAGAAGATATTGCTCTCATGGCGGGTATGGGCTTCAATGTATTTCGCTTTTCAATCTGTTGGTCACGTATTTTCCCAACAGGAGAAGAGGCTGAACCAAATGAAGAAGGTCTCCAATTTTACGACGATGTCATCAATGAAATGGCGAAATACGGTATGGAGCCTTTGATTACCATTTGCCATGATGAATTACCTATGAATTTGGTACTTAAATATGATGGCTGGTCATCGCGTTATGTCATTGATTGTTATGTCAAATACTGCAAGACACTCTTTGAGCGTTATGGAGACCGATGTCGTTATTGGCTGACATTTAATGAAATCAACGCAGTGCGTGGCTTCGGTCCTTGTGGCACGCGGCAATCTGCTGGTCAAGATCGCTATCAAGCAGACCACCATATGTTTGTAGCTAGCGCGCGTGCAGTTAAACTTGGACATGAGATGCTACCAGACAGTCAATTTGGTGCCATGTATGCCATGAGTGAACTATATCCTGCTACTTGCAAACCAGAAGATGTCTTTCAGCGGTTGCAAGCCCGTCGTGAAAATTGGTATTTCATTGATATTATGGGGCGCGGTTATTATCCTCGCTATGAGAAAGAAATCTGGCGTCATCACGGTGTGACAGGCATTGCTTTTGAAGATGGAGACGAAGAAATCCTCAAGGAAGGGCAGCTGGATTTTATTTCCTTTTCTTATTATCGGTCCAATACGACAAAGGCTGGTGACGCTTGGTTTACAATTGGTGGCTCTTCTAATCCTTATCTTGAAGAAACCCCTTGGGGCTGGCCGGTTGATCCTCTGGGGCTTCGCCATGTTATGAATGAAATTTATGATCGCATTCAAAAGCCAATTTTCATTGTGGAAAATGGTATGGGAGCGATTGATGAAGCAGATGAAAACAATTATGTGGAAGATGACTATCGCATTGATTACCTACGCGATCATCTGCAGGCTATGGCTGATGCGGTCAATATCGACGGTGTAGAATGCTTGGGTTATACTATGTGGGGTCCGATTGACCTTGTTTCCCTGTCAACAGGTGAAATGAAGAAACGTTATGGCTTTATTTACGTTGATATGGATGATAAAGGTAAGGGGACCTTGAAGCGGACTCCTAAAAAATCTTACCAGTGGATGAAGGAGATTATTGCGTCCAATGGTGCTAAGTTGGCAGAAATGTAATGAAGAAACCCAGTCCTATCGAAAGACTGGGTTTACTTGCTGACGTGTTATAATAAAATTGGTAGCGAAAATTAGTAGTAAGACAACTATAAGGAGTTTGATGTGTTTACGATTTTATCAAGGGCGATTGGATTTTTACTCATTATTTATTTGGGTTACTTTTTGAAACAGAGAAAAGTGTTTAAACATGAAGACGGAGCAAAATTGTCCACTCTCTTAATGAATGTGACACTGCCATGTTCTATTCTAGCTTCAGCAGCTCCAATTCCTTTTTCATTTGATTTACTCCTTCCTTTTCTGATGGGAATAGTAGGAAATCTTATCTTAGATGGATTTGGATATTATTTTGAGAAAAGTCATCAACCATTTAAAAAGGGAATTGCTCTTATTCAAAACTCTGGCTTTAATATTGGAACATTCGTTATCCCTTTTGTGATAGCATTCTTTCCAAGTAAATATATGATGACAGTTCTTCTCTTTGACACGGGGAATTCCATCATGTGTATTCGGGGTAATTATCTACTAGCTGAGAGAATTATTCAAGGAAAACAAAAACAGTCTATTAAGGCTATTCTCAAGAAAATAGTTGCTTCTATACCTCTATGTACTTATCTGATGACCTTGACCGTGTCGCTGCTGCAAATTCAAGTTCCTCACCTATTTCTCAATATAGTCAGCATTGCGGGAAATGCAAATCCTTTTGTTGCGATGCTCATGATTGGAGTGCTAGTTGATTTCCACATTGACAGACAGGATGTCCGTTTATTGATAAAACGACTGTTACAACGATTTGTTTTGATGGGGATTCTTGCAGGATTTGTTTATTCTACATTTCCAATAAGTCTCGTTGCAAGACAAATGCTTGTGCTTTGCCTTTTGGCTCCGATTTCAACTTTAGGACCAGTGTATGCTCTCCAATTAGGCTCAACTCGTTCAGAATCAGCTAACCTTAATTCACTTAGCATTTTTATTAGTTTGTTAATGCTTACGTTTCTTAGTATGTGTTTTGCGTGAGAGGATACTTCTAAAAAGAGTCTGGGATAATAGCATCTCAGACTCGTATGATTCGTATAAAAAACAAGTTGTGCAGTGGGTGATTGCTCAAAGTAGCGCTTTGAAGTTGCGAATAGACCTTGCGAAGCCAGTGTCGCTGCTGTTCACTTTTCAAGCTCAGAAAAGCACCTAATCACTTTGTGGGTTTCCTCCATTTTACTTAAACACTCAGCAATTCCTTTTGCAGACAAAGCGCAACTCCTGCTACTGCACCAGTAAAGTCATTATAAGGCTCAATGATGAGTTCAGGTAAGTCTTTGAAGAGTAGTTTTGGTTGTTGTGAGATTTCTTGATAGAAAGCTGCAATGACTTTGTCATCAGTCAAGATGGGACTGTGCAGATAAATTTTCTTTGCATCAATCATCATGCTAAGGTTTAGCAGGGATTGTGCTAAATACTTAAATGCCAAATGCAGGAGATTGAGAATAGCTTGGTCTCCTAAGTTATATGCTGTGAGGATAGTTTGAATCGTGATCTCTTCTTTATCTGTGACAAGTGATTTTAAATGTGTCAACTCGGCAGTTTCAAAGATGATTTTTGCTTTTTTTATCAGCCAGCTTTCACTAGCATAAGTCTGCAAACAGCCTCTGCGTCCACAACCACAGACTTCTCCGTCAGGACAAACGACGGTATGACCAATTTCGCCGATGACAATATTGCTTTTGCCGTAGATTTTGCCATTGTACATATAAGAGCAGTGCATACCCCGTGCAAAATGAAAATAGATAAAATTCTCATCCAGTTGGTAAGCAGAAAAAAGGCGCTTTGCTAGTGCCATGCAATTGACATTATTAGAAAAGTAAATTGGAAAAGAGAACTCGTTTTTAATCTTCGCTAGATCAAATTGTTTCCATGTTTGATTGTTTGTTGTAATCAAGTCATTGTGCAAATAGCGTCCAGGGATAGCTACTCCCACGGCTTGAATTGTATAGGAATTGTTCCGAAAAATGAATTGTTCAAGTAAATGACAAAATAAATCAGCGCCTTCTGCTAGAATTTTTTCCGAGGTGACGGTTGCTTTATCTTTATCAATCACATTTCCTGTATTATCACTCAACACAAAAGAAAAGTATTTTTCAGACAGTTCACAGCCGATGAAATAAGAGTGCTGTTTTTTAATACTCAAGAGGATTTTCTTGCGTCCGACTTTTGCGTGTTCTTCATCTTCCCCCAGCTCATACAGCAGTTTTTCTTGGATCAAACTTCCTGTAATCGCACTAACTGTAGCAGGAGTAATGCCCGTCTCTTTTGAAATATCAATGCGAGAAATTGGTCCCTTGGCGTAAATTTTATCTAAAATAATTGTTCGTAACTCAGCTTGTTTTTTTGTTTGATTCATTATCTACCATCCTTCCCTGCATCTATTATATATTGATTATAAAAAATTATCAAATATAAGTGAAAACGCTTGACTTTTTGGAATAATTGTTTTAAAATATAATTAAAAAGTGAGATAAAGTTGATTTTGTCTGCTATTTAATAATATATTATAATCAAAGGAGATTGTAAAGATGGACAAATTTTTACAAGCAAAACTAATGCCTATTGCTATTAAGTTGGGGAACAATAAAGGCTTAGTAGCAATTCGGGATGGCATTACGCTTGCAGTGCCATTACTGTTGATTGGTTCTTTGTTTATGGTCATTGCTAGTTTTCCTGTTCCAGGATGGGAAGCTTATTTGACAAAAATTGGGGTTTCTGCCTATCTATGGAAAGGCGTGGATAGTAGTTTTGGTCTGATTGGTTTGGTAGCCAGTTTTGGGATTGCTTACTATATGAGCCGCCAATACAAAGTGGATGGGATTCCTTCTGGGATTATCTCGCTTGCTGCCTTTATCACAGTGACACCATTCCTTACTACTAAAACAGGAAACGGTGTTCCCACAGCATTTTTAGCTTCACAAGGCCTTTTTGTAGCAATCATTCTTGGTTTGGTAAATGGTTATATCTATCAATGGTTCATCAATCATAATGTCCAAATTAAAATGCCTGATGGTGTTCCACCGGCAGTTTCAAAAAGTTTCAGCGCCATTATTCCAGGTGCAGTGATTATCACAGGCTGGTTGTTGGTTTATGCCCTTTTAGCAAGTTTAAAACTACCAAATTTGCATGCGGTAGCTCAAACTGTTTTAGGAAAGCCGCTAGGCCTACTAGGTAATAATTTATTTGGTTTGATGATTCTAGTTGCTTTAAATAGTTCATTCTGGTTTGTTGGACTTCATGGAGGCAATGTTGTCAATGCGGTTATGAAACCATTGTGGCTTTCGAATCTCGATGCCAATAAAGTTGCTTATCAAGCAGGGGAAAAACTACCGCATATCTTTACCAGTGTCTTTATGGATAACTTTGTCTTTATTGGTGGCGGAGGTGCTACCATTGGACTTGTATTGGCACTTGGTTATTTAGCGAAAAAGAAAAAATCAAGCAAACAAATCAAAGCACTGGCACCTATTACGGTAGTTCCAGGCTTGTTCAATATCAATGAGCCAACCATGTTTGGTGTGCCAATTGTCTTAAATATCTTGCTTCTGTTTCCATTCATTTTGGCACCGATTGCGAATCTCATCGTTGCGTGGTCATCCATGGCAAGTGGTCTGGTACCGTTAACATATACTGACCCAGGTTGGACAACTCCTCCGATTATTAGTGGCTTGCTGGCAACGGGAAGTTTTAAAGCGTCTATTTTACAAGCTGTTCTTATTGTGATGGATATTTTAATCTATATCCCATTTGTGATTGCTATTGAAAAACGCTTTAAAGCAGAAGAAAATCAGTAGGGAGATGAGAGTATGAAACGACTCATTAGTGCAAACCCTTCGGAAATTCTAAGCATGACTGCCCAAGAGCTTAAGCAAAGCATTCAAGCGAGTGAAGGGCGGGTTGTCTTATCTGAAAATGTGGTCATTCGTGAAACCTTTATCGGAGATATCACCAATGCTGAAATTGCAAGAGCTTTCGGCGCAGATATGATTTTACTGAATTGTTTAGATGTTTTTCAGCCAGAAATATTTGGTTTGGATTGTGAAAAAGAGCAAATTGTTCACGAATTGCATCGTTTGGTAGGCGCTCCAATCGGTGTGAATTTGGAGCCTATTGATCTACAAGCGGATATGTTGGAAGAAGTGCAAGTGATTGCTGCTGGTCGGCAAGCTAGTCAGGCTTCTTTTGAACAAATTGAAAAATTAGGCTTTGATTTTGTCTGCTTAACAGGTAATCCAGGAACAGGAGTTAGCAATAAAGAAATTATTGATGCAGTAAAATTAGCTAAGCAGCATTTTTCAGGTTTGATTATAGCTGGAAAAATGCACGGTGCAGGGGTATCCGAGCCGGTTGCAGACATTCAGATAGCTGAACAATTATTAGAAGCTGGTGCAGATGTGATTTTGGTACCAGCGGTTGGTACAGTTCCTGCTTTCAACGATGAAGAAATGAGAGCTGTCGTAGATCTAGTACATAGTAAAAGAGGTTTAGTCTTAAGCGCTATTGGCACTAGCCAAGAGACATCAGATGTGGATACGATTAAACAAATCGCACTTCGCAATAAAATTTGTGGTGTGGATATTCAACATATTGGAGATGCAGGCTATGGTGGTTTGGCAGTAGTGGATAATATTTATGCACTGAGCAATACGATTCGTGGCATTCGGCATACTGTGTCACGTTTAGCAAGATCCGTTAATCGGTAGACAGTAATCATTTGATAAAATAGAAGGGGTAAACATGGCTAAAACGACCATTATGCTAGCATGTGCTGCGGGCATGAGTACCAGCTTGCTTGTCACAAAAATGCAAGCTGCAGCAGATGAAAAAGGATTAGATGCAGAGATTTTTGCAGTCCCAGCTCAGGAAGTGGACGACATCATTTTGGAGAAAAAAGTAGATGTTTTGCTATTAGGACCGCAAGTTCGGTATCTATTAGAGCAATTTACGGAAAAATTGAAGGATAAAAACATTCCAATTGGAGTTATCCCAATGGTGGATTATGGCATGATGAATGGTTCAAAGGTGCTAGCGTTAGCTGAGGGACTGATCGGAGGCTAGAAGATTGATATGGAAAATTCAAATTTAGAAAGTATCATGTCCCTCATTATGTATGGTGGCGAGGCGAAGAGTAATGCTTTTGAAGCGATTCAAAAAGCTAAAAAAGGCTGTTTTGAAGAAGCGCGTGAAAAGTTAAAAGCAGCAGATGAGGCATTAGTTTTAGCACACAAGTCACAGACAGTGATGCTGACACAGGAAGCTCAAGGTGAAAAAATTGAGCTCAGTCTTTTGATGGTGCATGCTCAAGATCACTTGATGACGAGCTTAACGTTTATTGATTTAGCAAAAGAAGTTGTTGCAGTATATGAACGACTAAATCAAATAGTTAAATAATCTAATAACATTCTCTTTAAGAACTTTGATAGGTTGAACGACTTGTCAAAGTTTTTTTAAATAATTAACAGACGATTATTTTATTTATCACCTGATAATTATTTAAAAAAACTTTAGAAACCGCTTGCATTTTTAGAAACTTGTGTTATACTTAATTCATGGATTGTTACTGGTCATGCAGGCAAAACCTAGACAAATACGAGATATAAGGTAGGGGAACTGCTTTCTATTTGGTATGTGTTTAGGTTTTTTTGTTACCGTTGTTCTATATTTATATGTGCAACAACACAGCTGACCTAAAAAATAAAGGAGGTCCATTATGGCAAAAGATTATACTGACTTAGCTCAGGATATTGTTGCTCACGTTGGTGGTAAGGAAAATATCATCAAGTTAGTGCACTGTGTGACGCGTTTGCGTTTTTCTCTGAAAGATGAGAGCAAGGCAGATACGGAATACTTGAAAAATAGAGACGGTATTGTAACGGTTGTAAAAGCTGGTGGACAATACCAAGTGGTGATTGGAAACCACGTGCCAGATGTGTATGCGGCGGTCACAAAGGCGGCAGGTATTTCTGGTGAGGGGAGTATTGATGCGGATGAGGGAGATGTTCCTCAAGGAAATCTCTTTGACCGCTTTATTGCCTTAGTATCGGGGCTTTTCCAACCAATGCTGGGTGCTCTGTCGGCAGCTGGTATGATCAAAGGTGTGGTTGCCATTATGGCAGCTTGTGGCATTAAGTCGACAGATGGCGCTTATGTCATCTTAAATGCCGCTGGTGATGGATTCTTCCAATTCTTACCATTGATTCTGGCTTTGACTGCTGCTAAGCGGTTTAAAATGGAAAAATTCACAGCGCTTGCGATTGGCTTTGCCTTGGTCTATCCAAATATCGCAGCCAGCTTTACAGGTGCCAAACCACTCTATACGCTATTTGCAGGAACTTTTATTGAGTCAAAAATCTACGCAACTTTCTTAGGTTTGCCGATTATCTTCCCTGTTTCTAGCTATCTATCAACTGTATTGCCAATCATTCTAGCAATTTGGGTCGGTTCAAAAATTGAAAAATTCTTTAAACAAATCATTCCAGATGTTGTCAAAGTCTTTGTTGCTCCATTCTTTGTTATCTTAATCACGGTACCGTTATCATTTCTTGTCATTGGACCAGTCATGACATGGGCTTCTGATATAGTCGGTGCTATTTTCACAGGTATTTATAGCTTCAGCCCAATTATTTATGGAATTATTCTGGGTGCTTTGTGGCAAGTGCTGGTTATGTTCGGTCTCCACTGGGGATTGGTGCCGCTTGCAATTTTGGAATTACAAAAAGGACCAGGTGTCATTCTTGTAGCTTCCATTGCTATTTGCTTTGCGCAAGCAGGAGCATTGCTCAATATCTTCTTGCGTACAAAAGAAGAAAAAGTCAAACAGTTGGCTATTCCAGCTTTTATCTCGGCTTTGTTTGGGGTAACAGAACCAGCTATTTACGGGATTACCTTGCCAATGCGAACACCATTTATTATGACTTGTATTGCTGGTGCAGTTCAAGGGGCTTATCTCGCTTTCTTTAATGCCAAAATGCAAGTAATGGGAGGAATGGGACTCTTTGCGATTCCGTCTTTCATTGATCCAAAAGACTCACTATTACTCATTCACTTCCTTGTAGCAATTGCAATCAGCTTTGTTCTTGGATTTGTATTGACTCAACTTACAAAAATTCCAACTCTTTATGATGGGGCACAAGAAGTCGCTGCTGAAGAAATCAGTCTGCCAGTTGAAGAGATTGCTCCTGAGCAAGTCATCACAGCTCCGCTTAGCGGGAAAGTGGTCGCACTCGAAGATACGCCTGATGCTGTTTTTGCAAGTGGTGCAATGGGTCAAGGGATAGCAATTGAGCCTAGCGTTGGCGAAGTTGTCGCTCCTGCTGACGGTGTGATTCGTCTGCTTTTCCCAACCAACCATGCGATTGGCTTAGCGACTGATGATGGCGCTGAAATCTTGATTCACGTGGGCATGGATACAGTCGCTCTTGAAGGAGAAGGCTTTATGGCACATGTTACTCAAGGCTCAAAGGTCAAGGCGGGTCAATTATTGCTAAGCTTTGATATAGATACTATCAAAAAAGCAGGTTATCCTGTTACAACTCCAATCATTGTAACCAATACAGCTGATTATAAGACAGTTGAAGCATTAGCTGGCGGCGATGTGAAACTAGGCGATGATTTGCTGAAAGTAAGTAAATAATCTAAGAAAAGGACAAGCAAAATTTGTAGAGTTCCAAAACAGTTAGTCGAAAAAATCAACTAGAGCTACTACAAGCATGCTTTGTCCTTTTTATTATTTATCATTTCCTGCGTCATGTTTGCTTCTTTGTGCTACAATGTAGATAGAGGAGAATGGAACATGAAAAGATCAGAACGAAAAATACAGTCAGCAACTAATTGGCAGTTTATTTTAGGCTTGCTTTGCGTAGTGTTTTTAGTAGCAAGTGGGATTTTATTAGCTGAGAAAATAAACGATAGCGTTAAGACAAAGCCGACAAAAACAAGTATTGTACAAAAGAAAAAAACGTCCTCTTCCCTAAACGGTGTACAGACGGCTCGTATCATGGCAAATGGGGATTTGCTGTATCATGACCTTCTATATATGAGTGTTTTACAGTCAGACGGGACGTATGATTTCACAGAGAATTATCAATATGTCAAGCCTTGGTTGAAAAAGGCGGACTTGGTATTAGGAGACTTCGAAGGGACTATCCGACCAAATTATCCTTTGGCGGGTTACCCACTGTTCAATGCGCCAGAGTCGGTGGTGTCAGCTATCAAAGATGCTGGTTATCAAGTTGTGGATTTGGCACACAACCACATTTTGGATTCTCAATTGGAAGGTGTTTTTTCAACGGCAAAAACATTTGAGCAGCACGGAATTACACCAATTGGGGTTTACACTCATGAAAATCGGGATAAATCGTCACTTGTCATTAAAAAAGTAAATGGGATTAAAATTGCGCTCTTGGCTTATTCCTATGGATTTAATGGCTTAGAGGAAAATATCTCTCAGGCAGACTACAATCATCATTTGTCGGATTTAAATGAAGAAAAGATGAAAAAAGAAATTAAGCAAGCCGAAAAAGAAGCTGATATAACCGTTGTCATGCCTCAGATGGGGGTTGAATATCAATTGGAACCGACACAGGAGCAAAAAACTCTTTATCATAAGATGATTGAGTGGGGAGCAGATATTATTTTCGGCGGACATCCGCATGTCGTTGAACCATCAGAGGTCGTCACACAAAATGGACAAAAGAAATTCATTATCTATTCTATGGGAAATTTTATCTCCAATCAGCGAATCGAGACAATGGACGGTGTGGAAAATAAGAAATGGACAGAACGCGGTGTACTCATGGACGTGACGGTTGAAAAATCAAAGAAAGGGACGATTATCAAGGAGGTACAGGCACATCCGAGTTGGGTGAGTCGTGTGGCGAAAGGGACGTATTCACCGGAAGGCTATCCTCTCTACACCTACCAGACCTATATTTTAGAAGATTTCATTGAAGGTGGAAAATACCGTAATCAATTAGACCAAGCCACCAAAGAACGAATTGACACAGCTTATCAGGAAATGAATGAGCATGTAAATTTGAAATGGGACGAATGAGTTTATTTCTTTAGAGAAAAAAGACCAGAGATTCTTGCATGAAGAATTTCTGGCTTTTTGCTTTCGATATAATTCAGTAATAGGATAGAAGAGTTTTACCATGCATAATTTGGCTCAGTACAACTTACCATTGCATGTAGCAATTCTTCTGGACTAACAATTTTCAACCCAGCATAAACAGGATCTTGAACCATATAAGAAGGATCTATGTAATATATATAGGCAACATCTGAACCATCTGCTGTCAAGCCATATCCTACACCAATAACATTATGCTCTCCACTTCTACCTGGATACATTTTTGAATTATCAATAGTATAATACATTGGATAGCCGTCATTGATATTTTGAATTAGACGCTTTTTGAATCGTTTCATATCTTCTGAATCAGAATTAGGACTCGCTACAGTTGCTAAACGATAACCTGCTTGATTTCCTGACGGTACATCGTAGCCAAACAAATGGCGATTTAAAACTTTTATGGCATTGCTATTATGAGTTCCAAAAGTTTCATCTGTTCCCATTTCGTTGGCTAACTGGGCTTGGTCAACCTGAAGACCTCTACTTGCAAGTATCATGGATACTGTGGCTGGAGCACAGTAATTCCACCGTCGTTGGACAATTGTAGAGATGTTTAGTTGAACTTTTTTTCCTCCTGCATGACTGTCTTTGTCTGTGTTATCTATAGATTCAGAGGGGACCTTTTCATTTGCAGTTGAAGCATTGCTTTCTTCAGGAGTTGCGGTTTGAGAAGAACTTGTCTGACTTGAACTAGAAGCACTTTGTTGAGAAGTAGAAAAATGAGAGCTTTGCGTTTGCTTGATTTTAACAGTATCTAATGACTTCGCTGGTGCTGTTTTTCCGTGAGTACATGCAGTGATAAGAATGAAAACTAATAAGAAAACGATTGACGAATGTATGTCTTTTTTCATAATTCTATCTCCTCTTATTCCTCAAAATCATCATGCTGCATTTTTAACTTTAATCCCATGAATCCGTTTACATTTTTAGTGTACCATTTATGTTACAGTTTTTCAATCTTTTCTGGGTTGTAAAAAATCTTATTTACCCACTTGGAAAACTGTTTACCTAACCAGAGTGCAAAAAAGAGATTACTGATGACGATGAGAATGCCAATGAGACTGAAAAAGAGCAGTTCAACTGTGTTAATATGAAGTAAAATGCTTGTTTTCCAAATGATGATACTACAAACTGGTAAGCACAGGATAGAGGTCGCAAGAGCTGGGATATAGCGCCTAAGCCAGATAGCTTGCAGGATATGAACCACCAAATGAAGAGCGAAAGCGACCAATCCGCCCAGCCAGATGAGGTAAAGTAGGAGAGTGTGGCAAATAAGAGCAAAGAATGAGACGAGGAGCACCACGACAAATTCCTCTGCCACGGCTAGTGCGAAACCTTCTGTGGATAAGCTTTTGTGGGTATTTAAAATGAAGACAGCTTTTTTCTCCAGTAGTTTTTCATTCCGCTCTATCCACGGCATGAAGCCGATGATTTCTTCCAAATCATGAAAAATGAACAGCAGCGGAAACAACCAGATAGTATCTTTCATTGAATGCCTCCTTGTTATTTTTTCCGATATTGACTAGGAGTTATTTGGTAATACTTTTTAAACTGACGATTGAAGTTGGAGAGATTGTTAAAGCCAGACTGTGTAGCAATTTCTAGGACGGGCAAGGTAGAGTGTTGCAAGAGTTCAGCCGCTTTTCGCAAGCGAAATTGAATCACGTATTCCATGCAAGATACCCCAAGATGTTTCTTAAAGAAATTCATGAAATGGGTATCGCTGTAACCACAAATTTGAGCAAGCTGGTCAATCGTGAGTTCCTCTTGATAATGACTACTGATATAGTCAATGATGGTACGGATTTTTTCTTCCTTGCGATAGCCTTCTAAGGATTGCTCTTTTGAAATCACATAGCCATTTTCAAATAAGAGATAAAAAAGTTGATTGAGCTGGGCTTTGAGTTGAAATTCAAAATACTCTGTACGATAATAGCCTGTTTTCATGGCATCAAGTAAACACTGCCGAATGTCTGCATAGGCTGGCTGATTGGGCTTGATGACACGAACAAAATCCAGCTGACCATTGTAAAGCGGCTGCAAATATTCAATACTAGCTTGATCCATAGCAGAATAGCCCATTAAGTCCAAATGAAAGTTAATCGCATCCATATAGTGGCGTTGATTTTCAATCGGGTGAATGGAGTGAAGAGCATTGGGACGAATGAGGATAATATCACCTGCTTCACTATTAAAGTAATCATAATTAATGTGAAACTGCGCAGTTCCCTCATGAACATAAACCAGCTCAACATCCGTATGCCAATGAAAGAGAATGTCCGGCTGACCGTTTTTTGTAATAGTTCGTGTGAGAGAATAAGGAGTGCCTTGATTTTTGTAAACGATATCTTTGTGTAATGTTCCCAGATCCATAAGTGTTGCCTCTTTCGTAGAATAATACCAATTTATAAGAGAATTGTATTAGAAAATACTCTTGTCTAAGATTATAATATAATTAAGTAAAAAATAAAAGAGATAAAAGTCATGAGTAAATTTCCAGCAGATTTTCTTTGGGGCGGTGCAACAGCTGCCAATCAATACGAAGGTGCTTACGATGTGGACGGTAAAGGTCTTTCGGTTCAAGATGTGACGCCAAAAGGTGGCATACCAGCTAATGCAGGTGATCTCAATCCTTTGATTACAGATAGGCCAACAGCTGATAACCTAAAATTGGAAGGAATTGACTTTTATCATCGTTACAAAGAAGATATTGCCCTTTTTGCAGAAATGGGCTTCAAGGTTTATCGTACTTCTATTGCTTGGTCACGGATTTTCCCAAATGGCGATGAAACGGAGCCAAATGAAGCAGGTCTAAAGTTTTATGACAATCTTTTTGATGAATTGGCAAAATATGGCATTGAACCTTTAGTGACTTTGTCACATTATGAAACACCTTTGCATTTGGCACGTCAGTATAATGGTTGGGCAAATCGTGATTTGATTGGCTTTTATGAGCGCTATGTTCGTACCGTCTTTACTCGCTACAAAGACAAGGTGAACTATTGGTTGACCTTTAATGAAATCAACTCTGTTCTTCATGCGCCGTTTATGAGTGGAGGGATTGCAACACCAGTAGAAGAATTGTCCAAGCAAGATCTTTATCAAGCAGTTCATCACGAACTAGTGGCATCAGCTCTTGCAACGAAGATTGGGCATGAAATCAATCCAGACTTTAAGATTGGTTGTATGGTACTAGCCATGCCAGCCTATCCAATGACGCCAAAACCAGAGGATGTACTGGCTGCTCGTGCGTTTGAAAATCAGAATTATCTTTTTTCAGATATTCATGCGCGTGGTAAATATCCAGCATATATGAACCGTTTCTTCAAGGAAAATGGAATTGAGATTCAATTTGCGCCGAGTGATAAGGAATTGATGGCAGAGCATACCGTGGACTTCATCTCCTTCTCTTATTATATGAGTGTGGTTCAAGCTCATGATCCAGAAAGTTATTCTTCTGGTCGTGGAAATGTTCTAGGTGGTCTGCAAAATCCTTATCTGGCAAGTTCTGAATGGGGTTGGCAAGTTGACCCAATTGGTCTGCGTCTGGTTCTCAATGCTTTCTATGACCGTTACCAGTTACCGCTCTTTATCGTAGAAAATGGTCTTGGTGCGAAAGATGTCTTGGTAGATGGTCCTGATGGTCCGACTGTTGAAGATGATTATCGCATTGATTATCTTAAACGGCATTTACAGCAGGTCGGCGAAGCAATTGAAGATGGTGTTGAACTCTGGGGCTACACCACTTGGGGCTGTATTGACCTTGTGTCTGCTTCAACAGCTCAGATGAGCAAGCGCTACGGCTTTGTCTATGTTGATCGAAACGATGATGGAACAGGGACTTTGGCTCGCTATAAGAAGAAATCATTTGATTGGTATAAAGAAGTTATTGCAACGAATGGAGGAAAACTCTATGAAGATTGAGCACGCAGCCCTTTATGTTCGAGATTTAGAAGAGGCTAAACGCTTCTTTGAAACATATTTTGAAGCGAAAAGTAATCAGCTTTACCATAATCAAAAAACAGGTTTTCAGTCTTACTTCCTCAGCTTTGACGAAGGGGCGAGATTGGAAATCATGACTCGAAAGGAAGGTTTAGCGGAGAACAACCAAGAACTTCTCTTTTTGGGGTATCACCATCTGGCATTTAGTCTAGGAAGTAGAGAAAAGGTAAATGAACTGACAGCGAGGCTTCAAGCAGACGGCTATCAGCTTTTAAGCGGTCCACGTCTGACGGGTGATGGCTACTATGAAAGCTGCATTCTGGCTTTAGAAGGCAATCAGATTGAGTTGACCGTATAATTGATAAATTTGCTCCTTATAAATAGAGAGTGGGACAGACATCAATCATTCGAAGAATGTGATTTTTCAGCAAGTCCTAGTTTCTAGTTGCTGACCTAAAACAGTTCACTGGACTGTTTTACTCCCACCTCCGCACAAGTTGGTTAGGATAGCCGCTATCGCCGGTATAACAAGGGATAAGGCTATCCAACCAACCACTGCGTCTTGCAAGCTAAACGATAAAATGCATGAGGCTGAGATACTTTTTGCTCAGCCTCTTTTTTCATGTTAAACAGATGAACTGAAAGTTGTAACATAGACATTATTAGAAAGAAAATATGCAAGTGTAGTTCTCTGTTATTTTTACCTTAAAAATTTGCCAAATAGAGAAATCGCTTTGATTTTCCTCCTTTTCAGTCGTATTTATTGCCAAAGGTCAAAAAAGACAAACCTCAAAAAGAAGTTCGTCTCACGTTTTATAAGGGATCACTAAATAGTTACAAGAGCTGTCGTCGCGTACAACTTAGCCCCAAAACTTCTTAGCGATTTCTTGACCTTGTTTGATTTTGGCCCATTGTTGTGGAATAGCTAGTTCATTGCCTGAATCGCAGGAAGCAAAACCGCATTGATGTGACAGCAGGAGACGATCCTTAGGAAGGATAGTGCTGGCTTGTTCTAATAAACGAAGCACACGTTCTTCATCATCCAGATCAGTTGTCTTGCTAGAAAGGAGACCAAGGACAACTTCGGCATCTTTATCTTTAAGAGAAGCAAGAGCCTTCAAATCACCAGATACATCACTGTCCCATTCCAAGAAAAAGCGGTCATAGTGTTGATCACGTAAGAATTTTTCCGCAATGGCTTCATAAGTTCCGCCTGAAGCAGATCGGCTTTCATAATTTCCGCGGCAGTTGTGTGTCCAAACTTTTAGTCCTAGCTGATGTCCGTAATCAGCCACTTCATTATTGATTGCAATGAATTCATCAGCTAAATCAGCCAGCGCAGCATTGCCATCGGCAAAAAATGAAGCAGGATTTGATTCGTCAAAAAGTTCCCAGAGGCAGTCGTCAAACTGGATAATTTTACCGCCAGCTTCTTTATATTCCGCCAAGAATTCTTTGTAAGCCTTGATGAGACCGGCCTTTAATTCTTCATTTGTTTTGTAAACTTGATCATCGCCAGCCAGCCCGTCAAAGATAGCCAGTTCTGTGTAAGCATGAGCAGGTCCCCAAATGGTTAATTTGGTTTGCGTATTACCAGCTTCTTCCTTGAGCAATTTGTAAATGTCTAAGAAATGATGATTCTTCCCGGAAAGAGGTTCAGTGATACGGATACCAATGTCTTTGCGAGTCTCATACTGTCCGCCGTCGTGATCCTGGAAAGTGTAACCATGGTCTGCAATATAGCGTTCAATACCTTTAAGACCCCAAACAAAGTCTAAGTGCCACATTGATTTCGAATATTCGCCGTCTGTCAGAATATCAATACCGTTTGCCTTTTCATCAGCAATCACTTTTTTTATCGCTGCTGTCTCTGTTTCAAGATAGCCGGGAAAACTGTCGTAAAATGGATAGTGAATATCATCACGATGTTCGATTTTATTTTTGTAGGCAAGGAGGTTGGCTGGGCGAAGAAGAGAGCCAACAAGTTGAAATTTTGATTGTGTCATGTCAAAAGCCTCTTTCTAAATTTCTTACTTTTTATTGTACACAAGCTAAGCACTTTTGAAAAATAGTTAATTTGGAGGAAAGGACATAGTTTAAAACTATACCTAAAAAGACCAATCCTTGCTTGAATACAATTGTTTCCTCTTCACCCCTCTTTTTGATAAAATAGAAGAAAAAGGTTTATTTACTATTTTTTAAATGTGCTATAATCCTTTTGAAATAGGATGTAAATGTAGCCAATCCTGTCCTGTATTATCCAAGCAAAATTACAGAAATAGCAAAAGGATAGTTGTACATCATGAAATAAATGAACGACGAGATTTGAATTTGAAATGAATGATTGTTAGAGGTGATAACATGACAATTAAGATGATTGTGACCGATATGGACGGAACGCTCTTAGATGAAAAAGGGGAATTCGATCGAGGTCGGTTGAAAAATATATTGGATGAGCTGGACAAGCGGGAGATTCGGTTTGTGGTGGCAACGGGCAATGAAATTCACCGAATGCGCTTGTTATTTGGGGATTTGCTGGAGCGCGTGGCCTTGATTGCTGCAAATGGTGCACGGATTTTTGATAAAAACGAGGTACTGCTGGGTACATGTTGGTCTCCAGACTTGGTGGAACAAGTCTTGTCTTACTTTGAAGGGAGAGAACGTGATGTGCACCTCGTCGTCACAGCTGAAAATGGCGCTTTTGTCAAAACGGGAACGATTTTCCCTATGATTGAAAAAGTCATGACAGCAGAAATGGCGCAAGAATTTTACCGAAAGATAAACTTTGTCGAAACATTACGTCCAGACGATTTTCCGCAAGTTCTGAAAATGAGTATGGTGGTAAACGAGCAAGTAGCAGTTCAGGCTACTCGAGAGCTCAATCAGGATTTTGCAGACACATTAAATGCGGTCACAAGCGGCTATGGAGCGATTGACATTTTGCAAAAAGGGATCCATAAAGCTTGGGGGTTAGAGCAATTGATGCAAAAATGGGAAATTCAAGAGCAGGAAATCATGGCCTTTGGAGATAGTGAAAATGACATTGAAATGCTACAATTAGCAGGAATTTCCTATGCTATGGAGAATGCGGATCCTAAAACCAAGGCAGTTGCCAATCACCTTGCACCAGCAAATACAGAGGCGGGCGTCCTGACAGTATTAGAGAACTATTTGAGCAAAGGAGAGAGTCAATGGCTGTCCAATTATTAGACGAATGGCTTTTGAATGAGCAAAAGCAGATCAGAAAAAAATACCACGATTTGAATCGTATATCCGTCAAAGATCCCGATGTACTTTTTCTGGGAGATTCTATCGTAGAGTATTTTCCCTTGCATGAGTTGTTAAAAACGTCAAAAACACTAATAAACCGTGGAATTCGAGGTTATCGATCCGATTTGTTGCTAGAGCATTTAGGATCTCTTTTATTTGGGCAGGCAGTTGATAAGGTCTTTCTCCTTATCGGTACTAATGATATTGGCAAGGAAATCCCCCAGCAAGAAACAGTAAAAAATGTGGAAAGTATCATCCAAACGATTGCTAGGAATTATCCTCTTGCAGAAGTTTGTCTTTTGTCAGTCCTACCAATCAATGAAACCGCTACTTACAAAAAGCGCGTTCATCGAAGAAACAATCAAAAAATTCAAGCCCTCAATCATGCTTATCAAGAGTTAGCTTCTGTTTATATGAATGTGACCTTTGTAAATGTCTATGACGACCTGCTAGACGAAACAGGACAATTAAAAGAAGCATTTACCACTGACGGGCTGCATTTGACGGTCGCAGGCTATCAAATGCTGGCAGAGCGAATAGCAGAATAGTTGTAATCTTTGAGTCAACTATAGATTAGCAATTTTGAACTCGTTTTAATGGGGATAATATCAAAAAATTATTATTGTCATAAAAATTTAATTTTATATACTTTAACTCATATGATATAATGAAAAATAATTATAAAATGTTGAAGGAATAGTATGAGTACATTATTAGCTACAAGATTAAAAAGTAAGCGATTGGAATTAGGGTTATCCCAAAAAGAATTAGCAGAAGGGGTATGTGAGCAAGGTCAGATTAGTAGAATGGAAAAAGGCAAGTATATGCCTGGTTCGGATCTTTTATATTCATTATCAAAAAAAATGAATGTAACAATGAACTATTTTTTTGATGATAGTGTACTTGGTGAGACATCTAAGTTGGTACAATTTAAAGAGTTGGTAGAATCTTTTCTAGTAAAGCGTGAGTATGATTCATTAAAATATTTATACAGTTTAGAAATTGATAAACAACATAGATTGCCACTATCAGACCAAAATTATCTTGAATGGATAGGGGCAATTGTTTCATTTCATTGTGATAATAAAAGAGAAGAGGCTATTAAAAAATTAGAACAAATGCTTGTGCGATTAAGTAAAGATGAGTTAATGTACCTCCGTATCTCTAATACCTTGCTTAATTTCTTTTTAGAAGAAAAAAATAATGATGAATTTGAAAAATGTTATCAAGCAGTACTACCTAAACTTCAAAGTATTGACTTTACTCATATAATAGAGCTGAAAATTTATATTAAAATTAGATATAATTTTTGCCGATATCTTTGGAAAAGTTCTCAGATTGAAAAGGGAATAGAGGAAACGCTTGATGTTATTGAAAAATGTAATGAATACAGTTGTAGTTATTTATTAGCAGATTTATACTGTATATTAGCGAATATTAGCGAGGATTTTTCTAGCCAAAGTATTGTAAAACAATATTTTACACTTTCGCAAGTATTATATAAACTAAGCGGTAATGAAAAAATGGCATTGACGCTTGAAAAGTATCTTCGTGATAATTTTCAAAAAGTGTAAGTTAAAGATAAATTTTAGAAAACACGAATAATCTTATGTCCAGTTGATTATGGGGCTAATTTTATTCGTGTTTTATTTTTTGAACTGCTACCTTACAACTAAGTGAATATATCCAAACACGTAAGATGATTATAGTCATAATTACAAAAAAAATAACTATTTTTATAAAAATCTATTGAAATAGTTTATTCAAAGGTATATAATGTGTACCTAGAAAGGAGATTTAATTCTGTGAAAAACATAAAAAATGTTATCAAAATTTTGTTGTTCCTATCAGGAATATGAGAACAAGGTAATTGTTACAAATAAATTACAAATATTTCTAAAATATGTTGATTTTTACAAAACAAAGTTATATAATGACTTTGGAATTTAAAGATTCCTGAAAAAGAAAGGAAATACAATGAAAAAATCATATAAATTGGCAAGTGTAACCATGTTATGTTCCTTGTTTTTACTTGGTGCTTGTCATAAAAACGAAGTCAAAAGTGGGACAAATGGACATTCAGTAAAAACAACGAAAACAACAAAAAGTAGTAGTTCTAAAAAGACAAAAGCTTCTCAAAATAACAAAACGTCTACTAATGATAATAAAACAACTGATAAAGAGCAAGACAATTCGGTTACAAATGCTCAATCATCAGAGATTAGTAATTCAAATAGCCAAAATAGTGCAAGTAGTCAGCAATCTTCGACTCCTTCAATTGTTCAATCTCAAGGAGGAGGTACTCAAGTGACCTCTGGAACTCTTGAACTGTACCAAGACACGCCAGTTTATGCTTCACCAGATAAATCAAGCGAAGTTGCTTATACTTATCCTAAAGGAAATGTTGATTGGGATCAGTATGTTTTTGAAAACGGTGAAAATTGGTATAGTTTTGTAGTTTCTAATGGAACAGAGTCTAAGCGTTACTACATAGCCTATTCAGATGTAAAACATTAAAGATATTGTTAACCTTTTTTCTTGGACAAGAGAAATATTACAAATAAATTACAAACATTTATAAAATGTGTTAATTTTTACAAAATAAAGTTGTATAATGATTTTGGAATTTAAGGATTCCTGAAAAAGAAAGGAAATACAATGAAAAATTCATATAAATTAGCAAGTATAACTATGTTGTGCTCTTTGCTTTTACTGAGCGCTTGCCATAAAAATGAAACAAAAACTGATTCGAATGACCATTCGACAGTAAAGACTGCACAAAGTAGTTCTAAAAAAGCAAAATCATCTAAAGCTAAGAAAAAGATGACTGCTAACGCGAGTAGTAATAAAAAAGCAGGGGACAGTACTCAATCTGCTGCTAGTGAACAGATGTCACCTGCTCAATCGTCAACTACTCAACCCTCTTCAAGTGCAACTAACGCCGATAGTAATACTTCTCCTGCAGCAGAAGCAAAGTCTACAGTTGACGTAAACGCTCTTGCTAGTGGTGATTTTTCAACAATTTCAGGAACTTGGAGTAATGACTTGGGAAAAAGTATTACCATTAATTCTAATGGTCAAGCTGCTTTTGCAGGTGAGAAAAGAGAGTATGGTCTTACTTCTGAAAAAATAGTCGCGAACACATTTTGGGGAACGATTTATCCTAAAGACGCTCAAGTAGGTGGTGCTGCTTTTATTGTGGTTCCTGCTGGTGTAGCTGATCCTGTTACGGGACAGGTTTCTAATACAGACCGGATTTTGAGTGGGCAAGATGAAAATGCCAATACACATCCTTTCTACAAAAATTAAGATGATAGAAATAAATTAGAAAGTAGGACAAGTGATGAAAAAAATGTTTGATCATAAAGAACAACGTTTTTCCATTCGTAAATATTCGTGTGGTGCAGCTTCTGTTTTGATTGGGTGTGTCCTCTTTATGGGTGGTCAAGCAGTATCGGCTGATGAACAAGTTACAACAGACACAAGTATTGAAACGTCTCAAGTAAATACTGCCGCAAAAAATAATATTCAAAACACAACTGGATCAACTGCTGTGGCTCCTCAAACAGCAACAACTCAGAAAGACGTTGTTGAAAAAGCACCTGCACCAGTTCGTTCATCAGCAACTATGATGTCTGTTGAAAAGTCTTCTGTAGATACTCAAGAAACTACAAAAATTGTAGACAAAACTGCCTCTGCAGCAACAGATACAAGACGTGTTCAATCTACTACTGTAGATGCATCAACACAGACCGAAGATGAAATAACGGATTCATCTGTAGATAAAACAACAAACACAACTAAGCCTTCAACAACTGTAAAAGTTGAAAAGAATCCTGCTGAAAAAGAAGCAGGAAAAAAAGAAATTGATGTCGCAAAGTTGATGGATAAAACGCAAATAGCGCACGAAGCACGTTTGGCAGAATCCAAAGTAATACAAACTGTACCTTCTTTACCAAGCCAAGGTTACTATACTTATACGAAACGTACAGAAGTGAAAAATGAACCGAAAGCAAGTGCAGCATTGCAATTTTATGTGAATGCAGGCGATCGCGTTTACTACGACCGAGTTTTGATTGCGGATGGTTACCAATGGCTTAGCTATCGCTCTTATAGCGGTATCCGTCGTTATGCGGCTATTAATAAGTTGGTAACAGAACCAGTTCAACCTGCAAAGCCAACACCTTCTTCAACAGGAACACTCCCTTCTAGAGGAAGATATACTTTCTCTGGAACGGCAGAGGTTAAGAATGAAGCCAAATGGTCAGCTCCGACACAATTTACTTTTAATAGAGGCGATAGCGTTAACTATGATAAAGTGTTGGAAAATGATGGTTATCAATGGATTAGCTATATTTCTTATAGTGGAATGCGTCGTTATGCAGCTGTTACAAAGTTAGCTCAGCCAGCACCTCAAAGACCAGCTCAAAGTCAAGTGACAGGTACGATTCACATTGAAAATAAGACCTCGCAAGGCTTTGATGTGGTGGTGACGAATGTCAACTCGACCAAGGGTGTGAAGACGGTGAAGTTGCCTATTTGGTCTAGCCAAGGCGGTCAAGATGACATCATCTGGTACGATGCCACTAAGCAAAATGACGGCACTTATAAATTGAGTGTGGACATTCGTCGTCATAAGAATAACTACGGTGACTATAATGTGCACATGTATTACGTTCAGTCAGACGGCAGCTTGCAAGGTGTGACGGGTACCACGACTAAGGTGGAAGAACCTAAATATAGTGTGACCGGCACGATTCACATTGAAAATAAGACTTCGCAAGGTTTTGATGTGGTGGTGACGAATGTCAGCTCGACCAAGGGTGTGAAGACGGTGAAGTTGCCTATTTGGTCTAGCCAAGGCGGTCAAGATGATGTAATCTGGTACGATGCCACTAAGCAAACAGACGGCACCTACAAGTTGAGTGTGGATATTCGTCGCCATAAAAATAATCGAGGCGAATACAACATTCACATGTATTACGTTCAGTCGGATGGCAGTTTACAAGGTGTAACGGGTACCACGACTAAGGTGGAAGAGCCAAAATATAGTGTGACTGGCACCATTAACATTCAAAATAAGACATCTCAAGGCTTTGATGTCCTGATTACAAATGCGTCAGACAGCAATGGAATTTCTAGAGTGAAAGTTCCTATCTGGACAGATAAGGGCGGTCAAGATGATATTATTTGGTATGATGCCGCTAAGCAAAGTGATGGAAATTATAAAGTTTCTGTCAATGTTGACAAGCACAAGGGGGAATATGGCGAATATAATATTCACCTTTACTACATTGAATCAAATGGCAAAGTAAGAGGTGTTAGCGGTACCAAGACAACCGTAGTGGCACCAAGTTCTGCAAGAGAATCCATTCCGTCTCAAGGAGTTTATACTTTTAAAAAGGAAGTTGAAGTCAAAAATAGTCCCACAATGACGGCTAAGACTGAATTTACCTTTGCAAGAGGAGAACGGATTCGCTATGATAAGGTATTAGACGCAGATCATCATCAATGGATTAGTTATGTTAGCTACAGTGGTACACGCCGTTATATCCCAATTGCAACCTTAACAAATGAAGAAACTCCTAAGCCTGTTCAGGTGACTGGCACGATTCACATTGAAAATAAGACCTCGCAAGGCTTTGATGTGGTGGTAACGAATGTCAGCTCCACCAAGGGTGTGAAGACAGTGAAGTTACCTATTTGGTCTAGCCAAGGCGGTCAAGATGATGTGATCTGGTACGATGCGATTAAGCAAACAGATGGCACCTATAAGTTGAGTGTAGATATCCGCCGTC